>DATKUQ010000542.1:0-3420 GCA_035530495.1 Burkholderiales bacterium | reverse complement strand
GTGGCCGACGAGATGGATCACAGGCTCCTGCAGCGCGCCGATGCGCGCGGCGAGCCGCTGTGCGTGTTCGTCCAGGCTCTGCGCGTGCGACGCGTAGCTGAAAGTGTAGGCCGCATAGCCGCGGCGCGCGAGCTGCAGGCGCAGGCCCTGCATGATCCAGCCGCCCATCCACAGCCCGTGTACCAGGATCACTGCTGCGCGCATGCATATCCCCGGCAGCAGCTTCGGCCAAGGCCCCGGAAAGCGGCACCGGGCTGCGGCAGCGACGCCGGCGCTCGGCCGGTCGAATTCAATGCGTCCATGATTGCCCAACGTTCCTGTCGAAAAGAAGCAGTATAGCGGCTCGCACAGCGGGATTCGGGGACAGCACTCCGGTTCGCAGCAGCGCGGGCCGCAAGGCCTTTCATATATAATCCTCGCAAATGCGCCGCCCTGCGAAACCGCTGTCCGCAATGGACATCCATACCCTAAGAGGAGATCGAGATGGAGAAGTTCATCCAGGCGCCGGGGGTAGCGGATTCGATTACGCCTGACTGAGCCAGGTGGAGCAGCCGATCCATGCGTGAACTCAGCACCGACATCCTGATCCTCGGCTCCGGCGGCGCCGGGCTGTTCGCGGCGCTGCACGCGCACCAGGCCGCGCCGGAGCTGGCCATCACCATTGCAGTCAAGGGCCTGCTCGGCAAATGCGGCTGCACGCGCATGGTGCAGGGCGGCTACAACGTCGCGCTCGCCGCCGGCGATTCGATCGAACGCCACTTCATGGACACCATCGAGGGCGGCAAGTGGCTGCCCGATCAGGATCTCGCCTGGAAGCTGGTGACGGTAGCGGTGGAGCGCATCCACGAATTGGAGAACGAGCTCGGCTGCTTCTTCGACCGCAATCCGGACGGCAGCATCCATCAGAAAGCGTTCGCCGGGCAAACCTTCGATCGCACCGTGCACAAGGGTGACCTCACGGGCATCGAAATCATCAACCGCCTGGCCGAGCAGGTCTGGGCGCGCAAGATCAATCGGCTGGAAGAACACCGCGCTGTGGCCTTGATCAAGGCGAAGGGCGGCGACGCGCTCGCCGGCGTGCTCATGATCGACATGCGCACCGGCGAGTTCTGCTTCGTGAAGGCGAAGGCGGTGCTGCTGGGCACCGGCGGCGGGCCAACCATGTACAAGTACCACACGCCCTCGGGCGACAAGAGCTGCGACGGCCTCGCGATGGCTCTGCGCGCCGGCCTGACGCTGCGCGACATGGAGATGGTGCAATTCCATCCCACGGGTCTGCTGGCGGGGACACATACGCGCATGACCGGCACCGTGTTGGAGGAGGGGCTGCGCGGCTCGGGCGGTTATCTGCTCAACGGCGCGGGCGAGCGTTTCATGGGCAATTATGACGACAGGCTCGAGCGCGCCACGCGCGACGTCGTCTCGCGCGCGATTTACGCCGAAATGCGCGCGGGCCGCACCACACCCAACGGCGGCGTGCACATCAGCATGGCGCACCTCGGCCGGGACAACGTGGTGAAGCAGTTCAAGGGCATGGTCGAGCGCTGCGCCGACAGCGGCTTCGACCTCGCCGGCGGCTTGGTCGAAGTCGTGCCGACGGCGCATTACATGATGGGCGGAGTCCAATTCGGGACCGATTGTTCCACCGCCCTGCCCGGCCTGTTCGCTGCGGGAGAAGACACCGGCGGCGTGCACGGCGCCAACCGCCTGGGCGGCAACGGCGTGGCCAACTCAACGGTCTATGGCGGCGTCGCAGGCGAGGAGATGGCCGCCTGGGTCAGGGCGCAGGGCGCGCTGCATGAACCCGATGCCGACGCGATCGCCGCGGCCGAAGCGACCTGCCGCGTGCCGCTGGGAAGACCGGGCGGCGACCTCGAAGGCGTACGCCATGCCCTGTACGAATTGATGTGGGACGACGTCGGCATCGTGCGCGATGCCAAGGGCCTGGCGCGCGCGCGCGACGCGCTCGCCGGACTGCAGGCGCGCCTGGCTGCGACCGGCGTCGATGCGGGCGACCTGCGCTACAACCTCGCCTGGCACGATTGGATGAATCTGAACAATCTGATCCTGGTAAGCCGCGCGATCTGCGAGGCGGCGCTGGTGCGCGAGAACTCGCGCGGCGCGCATTATCGCGAGGACTTCCCCGACGCGGGCGAGCTTGCGACCTCGACCTACAGCCTGGTGCAGGCAACGGGCAACGATTTCAGCGTCAGCCGCGAGCCGGTGAGGTTCACCCGCGTGCAGCCGGGGGAAAGCCTGATAGATTGAAGCCTTGTAGGAGGGGCGCCCCCGCCCCGGCCAGTGACACATCCAAGCGCCTGTCGGCCCGAGGGCGGGCCTCCTACAACAATCTACGCGGCGGCTTGGGCGCGCGAGGCGCGTTTGCGGTCGTGCTCTTTCAGGTGGCGCTTGCGCAGCCGGATCGACTTAGGTGTAATTTCCACCAGTTCGTCGTCGGCGATGAACTCCACCGCCTTCTCCAGCGTGAGCTCGATCGCCGGCTCCAGGCGCACCGCCTCGTCCGTGCCCGAGGCGCGCACGTTGGTCAGCTGCTTGCCCTTGATCGGATTGACCACCAGGTCGTTATCGCGCGAATGGATGCCGATGATCATGCCTTCGTACAGCGCTTCGCCGGGCGACACGAACATGCGCCCGCGCTCCTGCAGCTTCCACAGCGCGTAGGCCACGGCAACGCCGTCCTCCTGGCTGATCAACACGCCGTTGCGGCGTTCGTCCATGTCGCCTTTGACCGTACCGTAGTCGTCGAAAATGTGGCTGGCGAGCCCGGTGCCGCGCGTCAGGGTCAGAAACTGGCCCTGGAAACCGATCAGCCCGCGCGCCGGGATGCGGTATTCCATGCGCACGCGGCCGCGGCCGTCGGGCACCATGTCCTGCATGTCGCCCTTGCGCCGGCCCAGCTCTTCCATCACCGCGCCCTGGTGTCCTTCTTCGACATCGACGGTCAGCAGCTCATACGGTTCCTGCTTCACACCGTCGATCTCCTTCATGACCACGCGCGGGCGGCCCACCGACAACTCATAGCCTTCGCGCCGCATGTTTTCCAGCAGGATGGTCAGGTGCAGTTCGCCCCTGCCGGAGACGATAAACGTATCGGAATCCTGGGTGAATTCGACCTTGAGCGCAACGTTGCTCTTGATCTCGCGCTCGAGGCGCTCGCGGATCTGGCGGCTGGTGACGAACTTGCCTTCGCGGCCCGCTAGCGGCGAGTTGTTGACCATGAAGTTCATGGTCAGCGTCGGCTCGTCCACGCGCAGCAGTGGCAGCGCGTCGGCTTGATCGGGCGAACAGAGCGTCGAGCCGATGCCGATATCTTCGATGCCGTTGATCAGCACGATATCGCCGGCGACGGCTTCCTCCGACACCACGCGCTCCAGGCCTTCGAACGTCAGCACCTGGTTG
>DATKUQ010000541.1:0-2524 GCA_035530495.1 Burkholderiales bacterium | reverse complement strand
CACGCCGTGGCCGCCGAACATGCGGCGCGCCGTCGCGGTGCCGAACGGCCCGAACAACTCCATCACGTAGTCGATAAAATCATCGGACACCGTCGCGATCCGCCTGTTGTCGAGTTCCCGCGGTTGATTGTAGAGCCTGCTGCTGCTCTAGCCAAGCACGGCCTGGCCGACCCGGGGACGCAGACGGCATTTGCCGTTGCCGGTCACGCGTAATAGACTCGCGCCACACCGAGAACCGATTAGCGGGCGCGCCTATCGAAGAATGCGGCGGGAGCTGACGTATTTTCGGCCATTTCATTAGCGGCGTGCGGCCGTATGCCAAGGCGGGCGCGCCGCTTCGCCAGCCAGACCGTGGAGCACGCGAACCACCATGACCGAGTGCATAACGCCGGGAACCGCGGATCGTGCGAACCATGAGCATGTCCCGTAGCCTCTTGCGCGAGCTGGTGCGTCTCGGCTGGCCGATGCTCGTCGCTCAGCTGGCCGTGATGGCCAACAGCGTGATCGACACCGTCATGGCGGGGCGCTATGCGACGCTGGACCTGGCCGCGGTGGGCATAGGTTCGAGTATTTATGTTTCGGTGTTCGTCGCGCTGATGGGGGTGCTGCTTGCGCTCACGCCCATCGTCGCGCAAATGCACGGCGCCGGCCGCCATGCCGACATCGGCGAAGAGCTGCGCCAGGGCGTCTGGCTGGCCGCCGCGCTCGCGCTTGTTGCGCTCGCCTTATTCGCGCATCCGGAACCGCTGCTCGCCGTGGCCAGGCTGGAACCCGCGCTCGAAGCCAAAGTGCGCGCGTATTTGCACGTCCTCGCCTTCGCGGTGCCGGCCTCGCTCCTGTTCCGCGTGTTCTACAGCTTTTCCACCGCGATCTCGCGTCCGCGCACGGTGATGGCGCTGACGCTGATCGGGCTCGCGCTGAAGGTGCCGCTCAACTGGGTGTTCATGTACGGCAACTTCGGCGCGCCCGAACTGGGCAGCACCGGCTGCGCGGTGGCGACCGCGCTCATCTCCTGGATCCTGTGCGCGCTCGCCTGGACCTGGTGCTGGTTCGAGCCCGACTACCGGCCGTACCGGGTGTTCGCGCGCTGGTCCTGGCCGAACGCGAAGGCCCTGGGCCGTATCCTGTCCCTGGGGCTGCCGATCGGCTTCACGTTCCTCATCGACGTGACCGGTTTTACGTTCATGGCGCTGTTCATCGCGCGGCTGGGTCCGCTGTATTCGGCCGCGCACCAGATCGCCGCCAACCTCGCCGCGCTGTGCTACATGCTGCCGCTCGCCCTCGGCAACGCCGCGAGCGTGGTGGTCGGGCAGTCGCTGGGCGCGGGCCAGCCTGCGCGTGCGCGTGCCGCTGGGCTTACCGGCATTGCGCTCGCGCTCGCTTGTGCCCTGGTCCTGGGCGCCTGTCTCTACTGGTTCGCGCATGGCATCGCCGGCCTGTACACCGGCGACGCGCGGCTGCGCGGCGTCGCCGCAGGTCTGATCGCTTTCGTCGCCGTGTACCACCAGTTCGACGCGATCCAGGCCGTGGCAGTCAATGTGTTGCGCGGCTACAGGCGCGCCGTGGTGCCGATGCTGATCTATGCAGTCGCTCTGTGGGGGGTGGGTCTGGGCGGCGGCTATGCGCTAGGGCTGACGCACCTCGATCTCGCCTGGCTCGGCCTGTCCACGCCCATGGGCGCACCGGGCTTCTGGCTCGCCGCGATCGCGAGCCTCGTGCTGGCGAGCGCTCTGGTCACGGCTTATTTCCTGCGCGTGAGCCGCGCCGCGCTATCGGACTGAATCCTGGCTGACGCCGTTACCTGAACGCCTCGTCGCGCGATCAGAAGAGGGAGCGCCCGAGCGCGAAGAACATGGCCGCGACCGCGAGCGCCATGATCGCAGTGGCGAGCCAGCCGAGGAGCTTGAGTTCGCGCTTGATGGTGAAGCGCCCCATGATCTCGGGCCGCACCGCCATTAGCATCATCACCGCCATGATCGGCACCGAGATCACGCCGTTGATCACCGCGCTCCAGATCAGCGCCCTCACCGGAGGAAGGCTGGTGAAGTTCAGTCCGACGCCGACCACGGTGGCTACGGTCAGGATGGCGTAAAAGCCGCGCGCCTCCGCTAGCCGCAGTCCCAGGCCGATCGGCCAGCGGAACGATTCCGCCACGGCGTAGGCCGCCGACCCGGCGAGCACGGGCACGGCCAGCATGCCGGTGCCTATGATCCCCGCCGCGAACAGCGCAAAGGCGAAATTGCCGCCGATCGGCCGCAGCGCCTCGGCCGCTTGCGCCGAACTCTCGATATCGGTGATCCCGTGCACATTGAGCGTCGCCGCCGCCGTCAGCATGATGAAAAACGCGACCGAGTTCGAAAACATCATGCCGACGTAAGTGTCGAGCTTGATCCGGTTCAGGTGTGCGCGGGCTTGCCCCGGCGCGTTGCGCAGCGGCGCCTCGCCCGCCCCGGCGCGCAGCTCCTCCACCTCCTGCGAGGCTTGCCAGAAGAACAGGTAGGGGCTGATGGTGGTGCCGAACACC
>DATKUQ010000540.1:0-6764 GCA_035530495.1 Burkholderiales bacterium | reverse complement strand
AACACGCTGCAGGTCAACGCCACGCAAATGGCCCCCGCTGCGCGCGGCGCGGCGGTGTCGCTGTTCGCGCTGTGTCTGTTCACCGGCCAATCGACCGGCGTCTGGCTAGCCGGCAAAGTAGTCGACGCCGTGGGCACGGTGCCGCTGTTCTTGGCGGCCGCGCTTGGCCTGGCCCTGCTCGGATTCGGCTTTCGCTGGCAGTTGAAAACCCGGCCGCGTTCGGCGCACGCTTGATCAGAGCGGCGGCCGGCGCAGATGAAAGTCGCTTACCTGCTGGTAGGCATGCGCCGCGCGCAGCACCATGTCCTCGCGCTGCATCGGCCCTACCAGTTGCAGGCCTATGGGGAGGCCGTCTTTGGAAAAGCCGCAGGGCACGGATATCGCCGGCTGCTGCGTCAGATTGAAGGGGAAAGAGAAGGGCGTCCACCAGGTCCAGTCTTGCTCGCCCGCGGGGCGCTCCGGCGCGACCACGCCGGTGGCGAAAGCCGGAATGGCCGTTGCCGGCGTGAGCAGCAGGTCGTATGTCAGATGGAAACGCTTCATGTGCTCGCCCAGCGCTCCGCGCGCATTGACCGCGTCGAAGTATTGCGCCAGCGTGTGCCTGGAGCCGCTGGCGCAAGCCTGCTGCAGGCCCGGATCGAGCAGCGCAAATTTTTCCTTGGGCATGTTGCGCAGCAGATTGTAGGCGCCGGAGGTCCAGTGCACCCAAAAAATCTCGCGGCAGTCGACAAAGCCCGGATCGACCCGCTCCACCACGGCTCCCAGATCGGCCAGGACCTTGGCCGCGTCGGCCACGCGGGCTTCGACCTCGGCGTCCACGTGTCTCACGTAACCCAGCCGCGGGCTGTAGGCGATGCGCAGGCCTTTGATTCCCGCCCCCAGTTCCCGGGTCCAGTCGGTGCCGACGTAGGGCAAGGCCGTCCAGTCGCGCGCGTCGGGCTGCGCAAGCACGTTCAACATCAGCGCGCAATCGGCAACCGAGCGCGCCATCGGACCGACGTGCGCCACTGTGCCGAAGGGCGAAAGCGGCCAGGCCGGCACGCGGCCGAATGCAGGCTTGAGGCCGGAAATGCCGGCGAAGGCGCAAGGTATGCGGATCGAACCGCCGCCGTCTGTGCCCACCGCCAACTGGCCCAGGCCAGCAGCCACTTGCGCCGAGGCGCCGCCGCTGGAGCCGCCGGGCGTGCGCTGGAGATTCCAGGGATTGCGCGTGATGCCGGTGAGCGCGCTGTCGGTGACGCCTTTCCAACCGAATTCGGGCGTGCAGGTCTTGCCCAGCAGCACCGCGCCGTTTTCGCGCAGGCGCGCCGCCGCCGGGCCGTCTTCCAGCCACGGCCCGCCCGGATCGACGGTCGTGGAACCGCGCAGCGTGGGCCAGGCGCGGGTCAGGATCAGGTCCTTGATCGATGCCGGTACGCCATCCACCTGGCTTAGCGGCGCCCCTTTCGCCCACCGCGCTTCGGAGGCGCGTGCTGCTTCGAGCGCACCCGGCTCATCGACCAGACAGTAGGCGTTCAACCTGGGATTGAGTTCGTGTATGCGCGCGAGCACCGCCTGCGTCACCTCCACCGGGGATAGCTGCTTTGCGCGATAGCGGCGCACCAGCTCGGTGGCCGGCATGTAGGCGAGTTCGGTGCTCATCGTGTTTCTCCGTATCGGTTCCGCGCTCAAGCCGGCGGAATGGAATTCCTGTTTCAGGCGGCGCGTTCGAGCGCGGCGCCCAGCGTGCCTACCATCTGGTCGATGTGGCTTTCCTCGACGATCAGCGGCGGCGACAGGGCGAGCGTATCGCCTGCCGGCCGCACCAGCAGGCCATTGGCGTAGCAGTCGACGAAGGCGTCGAACGCGCGCGCGCCGACTTTGCCCGGGCGAGCCTCCACTTCGATCACGCCGATCAGACCCAGGTTGCGGATGTCGATCACATTGGGCAGGCCTTTCAGCGAATGCAGCGCCTGCTCGAAATAGGGCGCGATCTTGGCGGCGCGCTCGAACAGGCCTTCCTCGCGGTAAAGATCTATCGTGGCGCTCGCGGCGGCAGCGGCGACCGGGTGGCCGGAATAGGTATAGCCATGGAACAACTCGATCGCGCCCTCCGGCCCCTGCATGAAAGCGTCATAAACGCGCTTGTGCGCGATCACGCCCCCCATCGGAATGGTGCCGTTGCTGACGCCCTTGGCGAAAGTCATGAGGTCCGGCGTGACGCCGAAATATTCGGCGGCGAACGCTTTGCCCAGGCGCCCGAAGCCGGTAATCACCTCGTCGAAAATGAGCAGGATGCCGTGCTTGTCGCAGATCGCGCGCAAGCGCTCGAGATAACCCTTGGGCGGAATCAAGCCGCCGGTAGAGCCGGCCACGGGTTCGACGATCACTGCCGCGATGTTGGAGGCGTCGTGCAGCGGAATAATGCGCTGCTCCAGCTCGTCCGCGAGATGCGCGCCCCATTCCGGCTGGCCGCGCGAATAGGCCTGCTGCTCCAGATCCCAGGTGTGGCGCAGATGGTCCACGCGCGGCAGCAGATTGCCGAAGGTCTTGCGGTTGTTGGTCATGCCGCCGACGGAAATGCCGCCGAAGCCGGTGCCGTGGTAGCCGCGCTCGCGGCCGATCAGAATGGTGCGCTGGCCCTCGCCGCGTGCGCGGTGATAGGCGAGCGCGATCTTGAGCGCGCTGTCCACGGCCTCGGAGCCGGAGTTGGCGAAAAACACGTGGTCGAGACCGGTCGGCGCGAGCGCGGCGATTTTCTGCGCCGCCTCGAACGCCTTCGGATGCCCCATCTGGAACGTGGGGGCGAAGTCGAGCTGATCGAGCTGCGCCTTCACGGCGTTGATGATTTTTTCGCGTCCGTGGCCGGCATTGACGCACCACAGGCCTGCCGTGCCGTCGAGCACTGCGCGCCCGTCATGCGCGGTGAAATGCATGTCCTTCGCGCCGACGAGCAGGCGCGGCGCCTGCTTGAACTGCCGGTTGGCCGAAAACGGCATCCAGAAGGCGGAGAGGTCTATTCCCAATTCGGTATCGATGGTGCCCATGCTTTCTCCTGTTTTTATCCCTTGGCCTGGTCGAGAAAATCTCCCAGGGCCCGGTTGAACGCGTCCGGCTGCTCCAGATTGGACAGATGCGCGGCAGCGGGAATGACCACCAACTTCGAGCCCGGAAGCGCCCGGTGGATTTCCTCGGCCATCGCCACCGGTGTGCCAGGATCGTCCTTGCCGACGATGACCAGGCTGGGGCAGGAAATTTCCTTCAGCCGCGCGGTCAGATTGATTTTCGGAATCGCGTGGCTGCAGCCCACGTAGCCCGGCGCGGGCGTGGTGCGGATCATGTCCGCGACTTTCTGCACCACTTCCGCCTGCGCCTTCCTGAACGGCTCTGTGAACCAGCGCGCCAGCGTGGGCTCGACCAGCGGCTCCATACCCTGCGCTTCGACCGTCTTGATGCGTTCGGTCCAGGCACCGGCGGCCTCGGCCGGATAGCGGCTGGTCGTGTCGCACAAGGCGAGGCTCGCGAACATGCCCGGGTACTTGATCGCATAGGTCTGGCCTATCATCCCGCCCATGGACAGGCCGACGAAATGGGTCGACGGCACGCCCAGTACCTTAAGCAGGCCGTGCAGATCGTCTGCCAGCAGTTCCAGCGTATAAGCGCCGGCGGGGGCGCTGCTCTGGCCATGGCCGCGGGTGTCGTAGCGCAATACCGTATAGCGCTTCGACAGGCGCTTCGCCTCCTCGTCCCACATGTGCAGATTGCAGGCGAGGGAATGACTGAAGGTGAGCCACGGGCCTTCGCCCTCGACGATGTAGTTGATGTCTATGCCGTTGGCGCTGATTTTCATAGCGGTTTCCTGTGTCGTGAATTGCAGCGTTTGCAGCCCTTATTGTGACAGACGCCGGCGTTTTGCGCCGCCGCCCCGGCTCACTTTCTGCGGCCGCGGGACGAAGATGGCGAAGGTTCCGAGCGCTTGCGCCACTTGCTGCCGGCCCACGCTCAGATGGGATTCGAGCACCGCGATGCGGCTGCCGCGATGTACCAGCCGCGTGCGGCAGCGGATCTTGCCTTTGCTCACCGGCTGCAGGAAGTGGATCTTGATTTCGACGGTGGCGCAGTATTCCCCCGGCGCAAGCGTCGTGTGCAAGGCCGCGCCCATCGCGGTATCGGCCATGGTGAACAGCGCGCCGCCGTGGACCACGCCGTTCGGATTCATAAGCCCCGGCCCCACGTCGACGGCGGCCGCACTGGTACCGCTGCCGCGGCGGCCGGTACGCAGCGTGAAACCGACGAACTCGGCGAATGGATTTTTCAATGTTCTGGCTCCAAAAAATACGGTCGGACCCGGGTTCTTCGTGCGCACTGCATTGACCTTGTCCTTTGTCGGGGCGAGGGCGCCCCTCCTACGGCCATATGGCACGCACGCTTCGAAATCAAGGTGTCACCGTACTAGTCCCGCGACCGCGCGATGCGCATCACCTCGGGTATACGGCGCAGACCGCGCTTGATGCGCGCCAGATGCTGGCGATCGGCGACCTGCAAGGTGAAGTGCATATTGGTGTAGGCGCTGCGGTCCTCGTCCATGCTGATGCCGTTGATGTTGGCGCCGTCCGCCGCGATCGCGCCCGCCACCTTGGCCAGTACGCCGCGCTGGTTCATCACCGCCACCTGGATGCCCACGTCGAACAGGCGCGCCAGCTCCGGTGCCCATTCCACGTCCAGCCACTTGTCGGGATCGGTGCGCGATTTGGCGGCGGTCGGGCAGTCGTGGGTATGGACCACGATGCCCTGGCCCTTCTTGATGGAACCGATGATAGGGTCGCCCGGTATCGGCCGGCAGCATTTGGCGAACTGCACCGCCATGCCCTCGGAACCACGGATGACGATCGGCCCGGCGTTGCCCTCCACCGATGGCTGCTCCGAAGCAGCCAGCAAGCGCCTCGCCACCACCGCCGCGAAGCGCTTGCCCAGGCCGATATCCGCAAACAGTTCCAGGCGCGATTTGGCAGTGATGTCGCGCAGCAGCTTGTCCCACTGCTCGTCCGTGATATCGGCAAGATCGCTGTGCAGAGCGCGCAGCGCCTGGTTCAGCAACTTCTCGCCCAGTTCGGTCGATTCCTCGTAGTGCATGGTCTTGAGGAAATGGCGTATGTGCGAGCGCGCTTTGCCGGTCTTGACATAGTTGAGCCATGCCGGATTGGGGTTCGCATGCGGCGCGGTGATGATCTCCACGCGATCGCCGTTCTTTAGCTCGGTTCGAAGCGGCACCAGTTCGTAGTTGATCTTGGTGGCGACGCAGCGGTTGCCTATGTGGGTGTGCACGGCGTAGGCGAAGTCCACGGAAGTGGCGCCGCGCGGCAGCGCCATGATCTTGCCCTTGGGCGTAAACACGTACACTTCGTCCGGGAACAGGTCCACCTTGATGTGTTCGAGGAACTCGGCCGCATCGCCGCTCTCGCTCTGGATGTCGAGCAGTGATTGCAACCAGACGTGCGTCTTGCGCTGCAGGTCGTTGAGACTGGCATCGGAGGTCTTATACAGCCAGTGCGAGGCGACGCCGGCCTCGGCCACCCGGTGCATGTCGCGCGTGCGGATCTGAATTTCCACCGGCGTGCCGAACGGGCCGATGAGCGTCGTATGCAGGGCCTGATAACCATTCACCTTCGGGATCGCGATGTAGTCCTTGAACTTTCCCGGTACCGGCTTGTACAGCCCGTGCAATGCGCCGAGCGCGAGATAACACGCGGGAGCGTCCTCGACCACGACGCGAAATCCATAGATGTCGAGTACTTGCGAAAACGACAGGTTCTTCTCCAGCATCTTCTTGTAGATGCTGTACAGGTGCTTTTCCCGCCCGGTGACCTCGACTTTAATGCCGGCTTCGGACAGGCGCTGCTTGATCTCCTCCAGGATCTTGCCCAACACGCGGCGGCGGTTGCCGCGCGCCGCTTTCGTTGCCTTGGCCAGGACACGGTAACGCAGGGGATGCAGGTGCGAGAATGCAAGCTCCTGCAATTCCTGGTACAGGCCGTTCAGCCCCAGGCGGTTGGCGATGGGCGCGTAGATTTCAAGCGTCTCGCGCGATATGCGCCGGCGCTTGGCCGGCGGCACGGCGCCCAGCGTGCGCATATTGTGCAGACGGTCGGCGAGCTTGATCAGAATGACGCGCACGTCGCGCGCCATCGCCAGCAGCATTTTGCGGAAGTTCTCGGCCTGCGCGTCCTGCTGCGACTGGAATTCGATCTTGTCCAGCTTGGACAAGCCGTCGACGAGCTCGGCTACCGACTTGCCGAAGTGCCGGCTGATCTCGGCCTTGGAGACCTTGGTGTCCTCCATGACGTCGTGCAGCAGCGCGGCCATCAGCGCCTGCGGATCGAGGTGCCAGTCGGCGAGGATCCCGGCTACCGCGAGCGGATGCGAAATATAAGGCTCGCCCGAGTCGCGGAACTGGCCCTCGTGAGCTTTGCCGCTGAATTGGTACGCCTTCTCGATGCGCTCGATATCAGGCGGTTTGAGATAGCCGGCCAGGCTGCCGGTGAATTCCGCGAGAGCGTTCATGATGGTAGCGAGCCCCGCCGCGGCAAGAAGGCGGGGAAACCCGCCCGGAGTCTATATGGCGTTCGACCGGTTGAGCATTTCCCTGCCCACCTTGCCTGCGGCGATCTCGCGCAGCGCGATCACGGTGGGCTTGTCCCTGTCCGGTTCGACCATGGGCGTCGCGCCGTTGGTCAACTGGCGCGCGCGGTAAGTCGCGGCCAGCGTCAGTTCGAAACGGTTCGGGA
>DATKUQ010000539.1:0-2599 GCA_035530495.1 Burkholderiales bacterium | reverse complement strand
GTGGTGGCGGTCTGTGTTGGCTGCCGTACAGATCACCACGGCGAACAAGCGGATGCTGCCTGCTTTCGGCGGGAGACGGCAAGTGTCTGCAAACCATCCGAGTTCAGGCCGACGCTCGCCCGCGATGCTGCCTAGCAAGGCGCTGACCGGCATCAGCGGTTTTGACGAGATCACCGGCGGCGGCTTGCCGCGCGGCCGCACCACCCTGCTGGCGGGCGGACCCGGTTCCGGCAAGACCCTGCTGGCGCTGCAGTTCCTGGTTCGTGGTGCGCAGAATTGCAAGGAGCCCGGCATCTTCGTCGCCTTCGAGGAGACCTCGAAGCGAATCGTGGCCAATGCCGACAGTTTCGGTTGGCGCCTCGCGGCCTTGCGGCGAAAGAAATTGTTCATCATGGATGCCCAGCCGATGCCCGAGCTGGTTCAGGCGGGGGATTTCGATCTCGGCGGGATGCTGGCGGCGCTGGACGCCAAAATCAAGGAGATGGGGGCTCGGCGCATTGTGTTCGACGCCCTGGACATCGTATTGGCGCTGCTGCCGGATCCGGCGGCGATTAGACGGGAGGTCTACCGCCTGCACGAATGGTTGTTGGCGCGCGAACTGACCGGCATCATCACCGTTAAGGCCGCCGGCAACGATGCCAGCTCCGTCATCGGCCAGCCCTTCGGCTTCATGCAGTTCATGGTGGATTGCGCCGTGATCCTGAACCACGGCGTGGTCCTGGGGGTGTCGCATCGCAATCTGCGCGTGCTGAAGTATCGCGGCTCCAGCTTCGACGAGAATGAATCGCCGTTCCTGATCGGCAACAGCGGGCTGGAGGTCGCCGTCGCGCGCACGCCGGGCCGTGTCGATGCCAAGGTCAGCAAGGAGCGCGTTTCCAGCGGCGTCAAGCGGCTTGACACCATGCTCGGCGGCGGCTATTACCGCGGCGCCAGCGTGCTGATCACCGGCTTCTCCGGTACCGCCAAGACCACCTTGAGCGCTGCCTTCGCGGCAGCGGCCTGCCGGCGCGGCGAGCGCACCATGTTCGTCAGTTTCGATTCCGATTGCACCGAGGTGATCCGCAACCTGGCTTCGGTAGGCATCCAGCTGCAGCCTTACGTGAACAGCGGCTGCCTGCGCATGATTTCGGCCCGCTCCATCGCCGGCAGCGCGGAGACCTACCTGGTGCGCATCAAGACGCTGGCGCAAGCGCATGGCGCCCGCTGTCTGGTGATCGATCCGGTGTCCACCTGGTACAAGTCCGGCAACGACTTGAGCGCGCAAAGCGTCGCCGACCGCTTGATCGACTGGGCCAAGGGCGAGGGCATCACCCTGGTATGCACCAGCCTGTTAGACGAGATGTCGAACCGGATGGAAAGCAACTCGCCGCTGCAAATCTCGACGCTCGCGGACACCTGGATCCACCTCAACTACCTGGTGCAGGCCGGGGAGCGCAACCGCGGTCTGTCCATCGTCAAGTCCCGCGGCACCGCGCATTCGAACCAGGTGCGCGAACTGATTCTGAGCGATGCCGGGGTGACGCTGTCCGATACCTACACGGCCGGCGGCGAGGTATTGATGGGCACGCTGCGCTGGGAAAAGGAAAGCGCCGAGCGTGCTGGGCATGAGGCCGCCGAAGTCGTCACGAAACTGAAGGGCGTCAAACTCGATGCCGAGGAGGCGGAGTTGGAGGTGCGCCTGAAGGCGCTGCAGGTGGAACTGGTGGCGAAACAGGTCGAGAAGGCGCTATTGGCCAGCGCCACACAGAGCCATAAGGGGGAATTGTCGCGCGGCCGCACCCGGATGCAAGAGTTACGCGGCGCCGATGCCGCGAAGCCGAGGCGGAAGACATCATGAGCCGACCCGTGATGTTCAAGTTCCGGCTTTATGTCGCAGGCGATGCGCTGAACTCCGCGCAGGCGTTGGGCAACCTGAGCGCGCTTTGCCGGAGGCACCTGCCGGACCGGCACGAAATCGAAGTCGTCGATGTCTTTCGGGAGCCCAAGCGCGCGCTGGCAGACGGCATTTTCATGACCCCGACGCTGGTCAAGCTGGTGCCGGCCCCGTGCAGAACCATCGTCGGCACCTTGAGCCGGACGCAGCTGGTATTGCAGGCCATGGGGCTGGAGGCCCTCGCTTCATGACGCCGAGACGGTCACGCTCGCCGTGGGACGCGAACCAAGAGATGTCCGCGCTGATCGCGACACTGCACCGGACCGAGCGGCGCCTGGAGGCGCTGACCGCAGGCGAGGTCGATGCGGTCACAGATCGTGACGGCCAGACCTTGTTGTTGCGCCGCGCCCAGGAGCACTTGCGCCGCAACGAGGCGGCCAAACAGGCGGCCATCGTGAACGCGCTGCCCGCAAATATCGCTTTGCTCGATACTCGAGGACAGATCATCTCGGTGAATGCTGCGTGGCGGCGCTTTGCCGAGGCGAATGCCTGCCGATCCCCGGAATACGGGATAGGCCTCAACTATCTCGACATTTGCGATCGCGTCCGGGGCACTGACGCCGCCGGGGCAGAGCCGGTCGCCACAGGCATCCGGGCGGTGCTGAGCGGCGCAGCGCCGGGCTATTCGCTCGAATACGTCTGTCAATCGCCGACGGAACAGCGCTG
>DATKUQ010000538.1:0-6739 GCA_035530495.1 Burkholderiales bacterium | reverse complement strand
AAATATAGTCGGCCGGAAAAAGTAGCCCGGCCGGTCGAGCCGCCGGCCGCCGGCGACGAGCTTCGCGCCCTCCTTCAGGCCGCTGTCAACGTAGCCGGAAACCCGTTCGAGCTGCTTCATGCTCACCAGGGAGCCCATATTGGTCTGCGGGTCGAGCGGGTCGCCGAGCTTGATCGCGTCAGCCGCGCGCGTCAGACCTTCGAGCACTTTGTCATAGCATGATCGGTGCACCAGAATGCGCGTTCCGGCGGCGCACACCTGCCCCTGATTGAAGAACAGCCCGAGCGCAGCGCCGCCGATCGCGGCCTCCACATTCGCATCGGCCAGAATGATCTGCGGCGATTTCCCCCCCAGTTCCAGCGCGACGCGCTTGAAACCCGCAGCAGCGGCGTGCATCACCGCCTGACCGACCTCCGGGCTGCCGGTGAAACTGATCTTGTCCACGCCAGGGTGGCGCGCGAGTGCCGCGCCGGCGACTTCGCCCAGTCCGGGGATGACGTTTACGACTCCCGGCGGGAACCCCGCTTCTTCGACCAGCTTCGCCAAGTGAAGCGTAGTCAGCGGCGCCTCCTCCGAGGGCTTGATGACAACCGTGCAGCCGGCCGCGAGAGCCGGGGCCAGCTTCCAGCACGCGATCATGAGCGGCGTATTCCAGGGCGTGATGGCCGCAACCACCCCCATGGGTTCGCGCACCGTATAGGATAGTGTCGCCATGCCGAAGTAGCCCGGCGTCGGTATCGTGCGCCCCTCGATCTTGTCTGCCCAGCCTGCGAAATAGCGCACCGTATCGATGGCCATCGGCAGATCGAGAATCGTCGGCTCCATCAGCGGGCGCCCGATGTTCAGGGTCTCCAGCATCGCCAGATGGTCCTTGTCCCGCTCTATCAGTTCGGCCAGTCGATAGATCAGCCGGCCGCGCTCGGCTCCGCCCATCTTCGACCAATCGCCCTCTTCGAACTGAAAGCGGGCCGCGCGCACGGCGGCGTCGACGTCTTCCGGTTTTGCCGCCGCCACTTTCGTCAGCAACTTCTCCGTGGCCGGGTTGATCACGTCCAGAGTTCCGCCGTCGGCTGCGCCGACCCAGTGGCCGCCGACATACAACTGCGAATTCAGATCCAACGCCGCCTTGTGTACTTTTGCCGCTTCATTAACCGTCATCGCATTTGCTCCCTTGCCTTATGCAGCCTGTTGTTCTTTGGTATCGAAAGAATCCGAAACTTGCCTGGGACCGACCACAGCCCTATGCAACGCCGGGGGCAGGCGATCGATTCGCTCACCTCGTGCATTCTTATTGATTGTCGTTCCTATTCCTTTCTCGTCCTTTTTCCGGTTGCGCCGTCGCCGCGAAACGCGCACACTCATTAAACATATTGACCCCAGCAACCAGGCCGCCGGCGACGATCCATTTGACCTGAGGTGCTGTTCGCAAGCACCGTGCCACAAGCACGCCATTGCCTAGCGTGCGCTGACAAGCGCCTGAAAAACATTTAGAAATTTGCATTCAGTGCCGGTAATCCGGCACACAGAGACGGGTCGCGCCAAGAGTCCAGTGTCTTGGAACGGAACACCGTGGTGTATCGAAACGATCCATTTGAGATCGAAGATGTGAGGAGGCCTGCTTATGAACACGACGAGCATCGACTTGTCCGCAGACACCGACGCGCGCATCGCGTTGGCTCGAAGCCATTTCTTTCGCGGCGACGCAGTGCCTCGCGGCGCGGTGGAAGACGCGATCGAACGTTCCTGGAAGCGCTGCGTCAGCCTCGGCCTAAGCCCGTCCACACCTGCCGATCTTTCACTGGTCACCGCGCGCGAACTGCGCGAACTCCGGGAACGCAGCAGCCTATTGCTCGAGGTTGCACAGCCGGAGCTCGAGAATTTATACCAACAGATCGCCAAAACCCGCAGCGTCGTCATTCTTACTGACGCCAAGGCCACCGTATTGTCATCCACCTCCATGGATGACCCGTTGACGCGGCGCGGCGGGAGGCCGGGAATGTGCTGGATGGAGGAGCGCATGGGCACGAACGCCATCGGCACCGCCGTAGCAGAGCGAAAGGCGGTGACCGTGTTCGGTCAGGAGCATTACCTGGACCAAAATGGAATGTTTTCCTGCTCGGCTTCGCCGGTGTTCGATCCGTTCGGCAATCTGGTCGGCGTGCTCGATATTTCGGGAGGCAGCCCGGTGCGCCAAAGCCACATTCATGCCCTGGCAGGAATGTCCGCGCAGTCGATCGAGAACCGCTTGATCCTGGCCCAGCTCGGCATGCACACCGTCGTCCGGTTCCATACCCGCCCGGAATTTCTGGGCACGCTGTGGGAAGCGATCGCGGTGTTCTCTCAAGACGGCGCAGTGGTGGCGGCAAACCGCACCGCGCTGATGCTCCTCGCGATTGGTCGGGACCAATTTCATCATTACGATTTCTCTTCGTTGTTCGATCACGATTTCGGCCGGTTTCAGGACCATTTTCCGGTCGCCGACCGAGCACCGCTATTACTCAATATGAAAAACGGCGTCCGCGTATATGCCGGCTCACGCCCCCCGTCGCCGGGCAAGGGTCGTCAAAGAAGCGAATTGCCGGAGCGTTCACCGGTTCCGCTTGCCGCCCCGAGCGCGCGTAGCGCAATCCCGCTGTGCCTTGCCGATATCACCCTCGGCGATACCGCCTTGCACGCGCTGCTCGAAAGGGCGCAGCTGACTTTTTCTGCGGACATCCCGGTGGTGCTGGAAGGCGAAACGGGCAGCGGAAAGGAGGCTCTAGCGCGCACGCTGCATTCGGGGTCGCGGCGTGCGGCGGGACCCTTCGTCGCCATCAACTGCGCGTCGATTCCCGATACGCTGATCGAATCCGAACTCTTCGGCTACGCCGAGGGCGCTTTCACGGGGGCAAAACGCGGCGGATCGACGGGTAAAGTGCAGCTTTCGGATAAAGGCACGCTGTTCCTCGACGAAATCGGCGATATGCCCCTAGCGCTGCAAGCGCGTCTGTTGCGCGTTTTGCAGGAAAGAGAGGTCGCGCCCGTCGGCAGCGGCAAGGTGATCCCGGTCGACATTGGCGTGATCTGCGCGACCCATATGAACCTCAAGGAACTGATTGCGCAGGGCCGCTTTCGGGAAGATCTTTATTACCGGCTAAACGGCATGCGGGTGGTTCTGCCGCCGTTACGGCAACGAAAGAATTTGCGTGGAATCGTACACCGCATTGTGAGCATGAAGTCGGAGGGAAGAGAGGCAATAACCGTATCCGACGAGGCGATGGACGCATTTCTCAACCATCCCTGGCCAGGCAACATCCGTCAGCTCTGCAATGTCGTTTCGACCGCGCTGGCTCTTCTCGGCGACGCGCGGCAGATCGACCTACCCCATCTGACCGACGATTTCCTCATGGAGATGATCGAGCGCCGCGTGGTAAGCGCGGAAGACAAGGCGGGACCGGCTCAAGTGGGCACCTTGCTTTCGATGGAGGCACAGGCGGTGCAGGTGGCGCTGGAGCGTCATGGCGGAAACATTTCGGCCACTGCAGCTGCACTGGGCGTCAGCCGCGCGACGGTCTACCGCAAGATCAAATACTATGGCCTGGGAGGACACAAGGGCTGAAAATGCCCAGCGCCCCTGCAGCCCCAACGCGCCGCCGCCGCGGTTGGCAAGCCGCGTAGCCGCAGCCTTGATATTCCGTAGCGGGGGCAACTGGACCCGCCCGCGCCCGATGTCATCCATCGCGATATACGCCATTCCTGCGCCACGCGTTTCACGCCGATTCTGCAATAGCGCTCCCCCGCCGGCGCTTCGTGGGGATCGGCGCCGCTTTTCCCTGTTCGCCGCCGGCGCAATGGGGTAGAGTCCCAGTGCGCCGAAATGACGGCAGGCCTGATTTGTCCCTTGGCGCAGCTTTCACTATGATTTTGCAGGTAACGCATTCCGCACGAACACCAATGTGCCCCGCCGCCGCGCTCCACACCCAGATGACCGAGCGTCTCACCCAGAAAGCCTGCTAACAACATGACAGCAACGCATCCATTCCACCGCCGCGGCGTTTGCGCGAACGCGGCTCTCGTCCTCATCGCGGCGAGCGCGCTCAGCGCGTGCTCCGCCGACCGCGCCCCGGCCGGCAGCGAGTCCGCACACGCTGCCCGGCAAGCCGTCCCGGTCATAGTAGCCGAGGCCGTGCGCAAGACGGTCCCGCTGCGCGTCCAGGGCATCGGCAACGTCGAATCGCCTACGACCGTTGCGCTCAAGTCGCGCGTCGACGGCCAGATCGTGAACGTCGGCTTCCGCGACGGCGCCGACGTGCGCAAAGGGCAGATGCTGTTCCAGATCGACGCGCGCCCGGCGATCGCCCAGTTGGAACAGGCGCAGGCAAAGCTCGCCAGCGACCGGGCCCAGCGCAAGCGCGCGCGGGAACAGGACACCCGCTACAAGGATCTGCTGAACAAGAAATTTATTTCCGCCGATGCCTACGAGCAGTACAAGACCAACTTGGACAGTGCCCAGGCCATCGTCGACGCAGACCAGGCAGTGGTCGACAACGCGCGCTTGCAGGTAGCTTATGCCACCATCCGCGCACCCATCAGCGGCCGCGCCGGCCGCATCATGATTCAGCAAGGCAATCTGGTGAAGGCCAACGACACCAACCCATTGGTGGTCATCAACCAACTCTCGCCGATCTACGTCAATTTCGCGGTGCCCGAACAGTACCTGCCGCAGATTCGCGCGGCGCTGCGCGCCGGCCCCGCAGCGGTCGACATCAGCGCGAACGGCGCCGACGGCAAAGCAAGGCACGTTCCCGGGACGCTGGCCTTCATCGACAATGCGGTGGACGCCACTACCGGCACGATCAAGCTGCGCGCCAGCGCGCCCAACAAGGACGCAGAGCTGTGGCCGGGGCAGTTCGTCCATGCCACGCTCACCCTCGGTGAACAAGCCGGCGCCGTAGTGGTGCCGTCCGCAGCAGTGCAGTCGGGCCCGGACGGCGCGTACGTATTCATCGTCGATGGGGCCGCGCACGCACAGATGCGCAAAGTCGCCATTGAGCGGACCGCCGGAGACGACACGGTCATCGCCAAGGGCCTAGCGGGCGGCGAGAAAGTCGTGGTTGATGGTCAGTCGCGGCTGCTGCCGGGGATCCCGGTGACGGTCAAGACAGCCGGATCCGGGGCTTCATGAACATTTCCGAGCCGTTTGTCCGCCGCCCGGTGATGACCGGGCTGGTGATGATCTCCATCCTGGTGTTCGGGATCATCGCCTACCGTCTGCTGCCGGTGTCCGCTCTGCCCAACGTCGATTTCCCTACCATTTCGGTGAGCGCCAGCCTTCCTGGCGCAAGCGCCGAAACCATGGCTGCGGCGGTGGCCACGCCGCTGGAGAAGCAGTTTTCCACCATCGCGGCGCTCGATTCCATGACCTCGACCAGCGCCCAGGGCACCACCCAGATCACGCTGCAGTTTTCGCTCAACCGCAACATCGATGCCGCCGCGCAGGACGTGCAGTCGGCCATCGCCACCGCGCTGAAGCAACTGCCGCCGGAAATGACCACGCCCCCGGCGTTCCGCAAGGTCAACCCGGCCGATGCCGCCGTTTTCTATCTCTCCCTGACCTCCCCCACCCTGCCGCTGTCGGCGGTGGACGAGTACGCGGAAACCATGATGGCGCAGCGCATCTCGACCATAAGCGGCGTCGCCCAGGTGCTGGTATTCGGCTCGCAGAAATACGCCGTGCGTGTGCAAGTCAATCCGAACGCGCTTGCCAGCATGGGCATCGGCATCGACGAGGTACAGAAAGCAGTCGCCAACCAGAACGTCAACATGCCGACCGGGACGCTGTACGGCAAGCGGCGGGCATTCACCGTCGAGGCGACCGGCCAGCTTAAAGATGCGGCCGCATACCGTCCGCTCGTTGTCGCCTATCGCAACGGCGCACCGGTGCGCCTGGCGCAGCTGGGGCGGGTGATCGACAGCGTGGAGAACGACAAGGTCGCGGCCTGGTACAACGACCAACGCACTATCGTGCTGGCGATTCAGCGCCAGCCCGGGACCAACACAGTCGAACTGGTCGACCAGCTGCGCAAGCTGCTGCCCGCTTTTCGCGCCCAGGTACCTCCGGGCATCCAGATCAATGTCATGTACGACCGATCCCAATCGATCCGCGAGTCCGTGTCCGAGGTCAAGTTCACGCTGATGGTGTCGCTGGCACTGGTGGTGATGGTGATCTTCCTGTTCCTGCGCAACGCCGCGGCCACTATCATTCCCAGCCTCGCCCTGCCCATGTCCATCATCGGCACGTTCTCGGCCATGTACCTGCTCGGCTTCAGCGTGGACAACATCTCGCTTATGGCGCTGACGCTGTGCGTCGGCTTCGTCGTCGACGACGCGATCGTCGTGCTGGAGAACATCGCCAGGCACATGGGGATGGGCGAAAGCGCGATGCGGGCCACCCTCAACGGAGCCAAGGAAATCGGCTTCACCGTATTGTCGATGACGCTGTCGCTGGTCGCGGTATTCATCCCGATCTTCTTCATGGGCGGAATACTGGGGCGGCTGCTGCACGAATTCGCCATCACCATCATGGTGGCGGTGCTGGTCTCGGGCTTAGTCTCGCTGACGCTCACGCCGCTGCTGTGCTCGCGCGTTCTGACGCCATGGGAGCACACCGAGCACGGCCGGCTGTACCGCATGAGCGAAGCGTTCTTCGACGCGTGGAAGAACGGCTACGAGCGGAGCCTGCGCGCGGTGCTGCGCCACC
>DATKUQ010000537.1:0-5301 GCA_035530495.1 Burkholderiales bacterium | reverse complement strand
ATTGATCGAGGCAGGGAATCCCACTTGGCAAGACTTGAGTGCTGAATGGTATAAAGAGCATCACAAGTAACCGCGCTTTGTCATCCCGAGGGCAAAGTCCGAGGGATCTGCTTTCTTGTCGCAACAGCAGATTCCTCGCTTCGCTCGGAATGACAGATTAGTCATGCCACAAAGAAACAAGGAAGTCGTAAATGGCTGAGCAACAACCCAATCAAGTACCGCTGGACGAAAACCAGATCATCGCCGAGCGCCGCGCCAAGCTGGCTGAACTGCGCAAGCTGGGCAATGCCTTTCCCAACGACTTCGGGCGCAAGGACCTGGCCGCCGACCTGCACGCAGCCTACGGGGAAAAATCGAACGAAGAGCTCGAGGCGAACGAAGTGCGCGTGGCGATCGCCGGGCGCATGATGTTCAAGCGCGTGATGGGCAAGGCGAGCTTCGCCAGCATTCAGGACATGAGCGGGCGCATGCAGCTCTACATCAGCAACGACCAGACCGGCGCCGAGGCGCACGAGGCGTTCAAGCACTGGGACCTGGGCGACATCCTTGCCGCCGAAGGGCCCTTGTTCAAGACCAAGACCGGCGAGCTGTCGGTGCGCGTGGCCAAGCTGCGCCTGCTGACCAAGTCGCTGCGGCCGCTGCCGGAGAAATTCCACGGCCTCACCGACCAGGAGCAGCGCTATCGCCAGCGTTACGTCGACCTGATCACCAATCCCGAGGCGCGCAAAGTGTTCAGCCTGCGCAGCCGGGTGATCCAGGCGATCCGCGGGTTCATGGTTGCAAAGGGCTACCTGGAAGTCGAAACGCCGATGATGCATCCGATTCCCGGCGGCGCTGCGGCCAAACCCTTCGCCACGCACCACAACGCGCTCGACATGCAGCTGTTCCTGCGCATCGCGCCCGAGCTCTACCTCAAGCGCCTGGTCGTGGGCGGCTACGAGAAAGTGTTCGAGATCAACCGCAATTTCAGGAACGAAGGCATATCGACCCGGCACAACCCGGAATTCACCATGATCGAGTTCTACGAGGCGTATCGCGACTACCGCTACCTCATGGACTACACGGAGGAGCTGCTGCGCACCGTGGCGCTGGAGGTGCTGGGCAGCACCAGCCTACCCTACGGCGAGCACACGGTGGACCTGGGCAAACCGTTCGAGCGGCTGACCGTGGTCGAGGCGATCTGCAAATACCATCCGCACATCAGCGCGGCCGAACTCGCGGACCGGGAATATCTCACACACGCGCTGAAGAAGCTGGGAATCGACGTGGCGCGCGCGCACGGACTGGGTTCGCTGCAGCTGATGCTGTTCGAGGAGATCGTCGAAACCCTGCTGATCCAGCCGACCTTCATCGTCGACTATCCGGCGGAAGTATCGCCCCTGGCGCGCCGCAACGACGCGAACCCGGAGGTCACCGACCGCTTCGAGCTGTACATCACCGGGCGCGAAATGGCCAACGGCTTTTCCGAGCTGAACGACCCCGAGGACCAGGCGGCACGCTTCGCCGAGCAGGCGAAGCAGAAAGAAGCGGGCGACGAAGAGGCGATGTATTACGACGCCGACTACATCCGCGCGCTGGAGTACGGCCTCCCGCCCACCGCGGGCGAGGGCATCGGCATAGACCGCTTGGTCATGCTGTTTACCAACAGCGCCAGCATCCGCGACGTGATCCTGTTCCCGCATATGCGGCCGGAGTAGCCGGCAGCCGCGCCGCTTACAAAAAGTCACAATTGCCCACATTCTTTCGCCGGCTTGCTGTCAACATAAACGGCGTAGGCGCGTTCATTGCAGGACACCAGATTCAGGGAGACGTAGATGGAAACCGATAAAAAAAGGGGCATACACCCGCTAATCGCGCTGGCGGCGGTGTCGGTCACCCTGTTCAGCCTGGTCGGCATAGCCGCCATCACCGGCCTGATCCCGACCAGCCGCAGCCAGACTGCCCAGGTAGCGACCGCCCAAGCCGAGACGCCCAAACCCACGGACGAAGCGGCGAAGCTTGCCGAGAAGGCTGCGCCGGCGGTCGTGCACAAGCCTGCTGCGCACAGAATCGCGGCAAAGCACGCGAGGCCGGTGGAGCGCGCGGCGCGCCCCGCCGAAGAGCCCGTGAAAGTAGCCGGAAACGACATACCGATGAATGTCGCGCAAACTCCGCCGCCACCGCCGAATCAGCCCCCGCCAAGTTTCGAGCCGCCCAAGCCGATATGCAATGACTGCGGCGTAATCGAGTCGATGCGCGAAGTCGAGATAAAGAACGAAGCCATCGGATCGGGTACGGCAATAGGCGGCATCGCCGGTGCCATCCTCGGCAACCAGGCCGGCCAGGGCCGCGGCCGGGACGCCATGACCGTGCTCGGCGCGATCGGCGGCGCAGTCGCGGGACACGAGATCGAGAAGAACAGGAACAAGACCAAACGCTACGAAATCGAGATCCGTCTCGAGGACGGCTCGACGCGCCTGATCACCCAGGACAACCCGCCGATCTGGCGCACGGGCGACCGGATCAGATTGGTGGACGGCGTCATCAAGCCGCGAACATAGCTGCTGGAAATCCGTAGCAACAATTATTTTGCGACGCCCCAATTTAGATAGCACAGGCATCGCGCCCCGCAGACAAGCACGACTTGTCATTCCGAGTCCCCCAATAGGACTTCCTTCGGGGCGCAGCGGGAGGAATCTGCTTTCGATTCACGCGACAAAAGCAGATTCCTCGGCCTTTGGCCTCGGAATGACGAACAACTTTTGCATGCCCCGTTTGAGCGATAGTCGATGGCGCAAGACCCGCAGCAGGATTTGAGACTCGCGCTGGAGCGCATGGGTCTGCTGCACCCGGGCGAGGCATTCAGCGCCGAAACTCTGTCCGGCGGCGTGTCCTCCGACATCCTGCGCATCAGCCTGCCCGGGCGCACGCCAGCGCTTAACTTTTGTTTCAAGCGCGCGCTGGCCAAACTCAAAGTCGCGGCCGAGTGGCGCGCCCCGGTGGAGCGCAACCACGCCGAAGTCGAATGGATGCGCGTGGCCGGGGAACTGGCGCCGGGTTGCGTGCCGCATATCCTCGGCGAGGATGCGCAGGCGGGCGCATTCGCGATGGAATACCTGGAACCGGCGGAACATCCGGTGTGGAAAAACGAGTTGCGCGACGGCGACATCCGCGTCGATACCGCAGCCGCGGTGGCGCGCATCATCGCCGCCATCCACGCCGGGACGGCACTGCGCGCGGACATCGCGCAGCGCTTCGCCAACGATCACATATTTCACCCGATCCGGCTCGAGCCCTATCTGCTCGCCACCGCCGCGCGCCACCCCGACTGCGCCGCCCGGCTCTACGCACTCGCCGAGACCACCGCGCGCACCAAACTCGCGCTGGTGCACGGCGACCTCAGCCCGAAGAACATCCTGGTGGCGGCGCGCGGCCCTATCCTGCTCGACGCCGAATGCGCCTGGTACGGCGACCCGGCTTTCGACCTCGCATTCTGCCTCAACCACATGCTGCTGAAATGCCTGTGGCGGCCGCAGTGGCGCGGGCGCTACCTCGCCTGCTACGACGCGCTCGCATCGACGTATCTCGCGCGCGTAGCCTGGGAGCCGCGCGCGGCGATCGAGGCGCGCGTGGCGCACTTGCTGCCGGGCCTGTTCCTCGGGCGCGTGGACGGAAAATCGCCGGCCGAGTATCTTAGCTGCGAGGGCGACAAGGAAGCGGTGCGCCGCGTGGCGCGCCGCTTCCTGCTCGAACCCGCGGATCGGCTCGCGGCGATACGCGATGCATGGAATGCCGAACTTCAACGGACCTAGAGCGTGTAGCAGACATTCAATGCTAAAAGATGTCATTCCGAACGCAGTGAGGAATCTGCTTTTTTTTAGACCCAGAAGCAGATTCCTCGGCGTTCCGCCTCGGAATGACATCGAATTTGGAAATGGACACGCAGATGCCTGATACAACGATAATCAAGACGATAGCACGCAGGGTGTGGGACTCGCGCGGCCGACCGACGGTGGAAGCGGAAGTCCATCTTGCCTGCGGCGCGCGCGGCCGGGCGATCGCCCCGGCCGGGGCCTCGCGCGGCGCGCGCGAAGCCATCGATCTGCGCGATGCCGACGGCTTCGGCGTCGCTGCCGCGGTCGCCAACGTCAACGGCGCCATCGCCGGCGCCCTCGCGGGCATGGATGCGGCCAGGCAGGAAGACATCGACCGCGCGCTGATCGCGCTCGACGGCACGCCGAACAAGGCGCGGCTGGGGGCGAACGCCACAGTCGCCGTATCCCTGGCCGCGCTGCACGCCGCAGCCGCTGCGCAGGGCCTGCCCCTGTTCAGCTACCTGGCGCAGGGAAAACCGGTGCGGCTGCCGCTGCCGGAGATCCAGATCTTCGGCGGCGGCGCGCACGCCGGCCGGCGCATAGACATCCAGGACCTGATGGTGATGGCGCTCGCGGCGAAGAGCTTCGACGAGGCGCTGGAGATGACGGCGCGCGTGTACCACGCTGCGGGCGAAATCATGCGCGAGGCGGGCAAGCTGCGCGGCGTCGCCGACGAAGGCGGTTGGTGGCCGGAGTTCGCCAGCAACGAGGAAGCGATCGAAACCCTGGTGCGCGCGATCGCGCACGCCGGCTTCGTGCCCGGCGACGAGGTCGCGATCTCGCTCGACGTCGCCGCATCGGAGTTCGGCGCCGCCGGCCACTATCAGCTGGGCCTGGACGCAAGGAGCCTGGACAGCGACGGCATGTGCGAGTTGATGCTCGGCTGGCTGGAGCGCTATCCCATCGTCTCGATCGAGGACCCGCTCGCCGAGGACGACCGCGAGGGCATGATGCGCCTCACCGCCGCGGCCGGCCACCTGGTGCAGATCATAGGCGACGACTACCTGAGCACCAGCGCCGCGCGCGTGCAAGCCGCAATCGCCGACCGGGCCTGCAACGCCGTGCTGCTCAAACCCAACCAGTGCGGCACGGTGACCGAGATGCGCGCGGCGCTGGATCTCGCCAAGGCCGCGGGCTGGGGCTGCATCGTCTCGGCGCGCTCTGGCGAAACCGAGGATGTGAGCATCGTGCACCTGGCGACCGGCTGGGACGCGGGCCAGCTCAAGGTCGGCTCCTTCGCGCGCGGCGAACGCATGGCCAAGTGGAACGAGGCGCTGCGCATCGAGGAAATGCTGGGCGCAGGCGCGCCGTTCGCCGGACGCGCAGCGCTGCCCTTGAAACAATCCTAGGCTGTTGTAGGAGCGGCGCCCTCGCCGCGATCGGTGGCTGTCATTCCGAGCAACGCGAGGAATCTGCTTTTCGTTTGAAGAAAAGCAGATTCCTCGGC
>DATKUQ010000536.1:0-2011 GCA_035530495.1 Burkholderiales bacterium | reverse complement strand
CCGCTGGCCACCAGTGCGACATCGGCGGCGGCGAGCGCTTCGCGCGCGTGGCCGAACAGTATGGTCAAATTCAAGCTGTCCGCGCCGGACCGATACAGAGCGGCCTCGAACATCTCGCGCGTTTCGCGGCTTACGAGCGGGACGAGAAACAGGGGCTGCTCGATTTTCTGTGCCAGCAGCTTGGCGGTCGCAATGAAAGTGTCCGCCATGTAGCGCAACTCTGACTGACGGCTCCCCGGCAACAGCGCGATTACCTTGCTTTCGGGTGCGATTTTGAGTTGGTCGCGCGCGCCGGCTGTCTGATCCTGCTCGGGAATCAGATCGGCGAGGGGATGGCCGACATAGCTTGCCGCAACACCGGCTTTGCTGAAAATCGCAGGCTCGAACGGAAACAGCGTCAGCACGTGGTCGACGGAACGCGCAATGGCCGCGATGCGGCCGCCGCGCCAGGCCCAGATCGAGGGGCTGACATAATGCACGACGGGCACGCCGGCGCGCTTGAGGCCGGCTTCCAGGCCCAGATTGAAATCCGGGGCGTCCACGCCGATGAACAGTTGCGGTCGCGCCTCGAGCAGGGCCAGTCTCAGCTTGCGCCGCATCCATACGAGGCCAGGATAATGGCGCAGCACCTCGGCATAGCCGCGCACTGCAAGCCGTTCCATCGGAAACAGGCTGCTCAGGCCCTCTGCTTGCATCTTCGGCCCGCCGATGCCGATGAAAGTCGTTCGCGGCAGGTGGGAGCGCAAGGCGGCGATCAAATGCGCCCCCAGCAGATCGCCCGACGCCTCGCCGGCGACCATGCCGATGGTGGGCGCTGTATCGCTCACGTCAGCGCACGATCCCGCGCGTGGAGCCTTGTAGAAAATCGACGAGCACACCGATTTCAGCGCAAGTCGCGGCTTGTGCGGCAAGCTGCGCCCGCGCTTGATCCAGCGTCAGGCCGGACTTGTACAGCGTCTTGTAGGCGCGCTTGATATCGGCCAGCGCAGCCGCGGAGTAGCCGCGCCGGCGCAGCCCCTCGGTGTTGATGCCGTGGGTTTTAGCCGTGTTGCCCGCGGCCATCACGTACGGCGGCAGGTCGTGCACCAGCACCGTGGCGATGGCGGTGAAGCTGTGGGCACCGATGCGCACGAACTGATGCACGCCGGTGAAGCCGCCGAGGATCGCATAATCGCCGACGTGCACGTGGCCGGCGAGCTGGGCGTTATTGGCAAAAGTGGTGTGGTCGCCGATCTGGCAGTCGTGGGCGATGTGCACATAGGCCATGACCCAGTTGTCGCTTCCCAGGCGGGTCACGCCTGCGTCCTGTGCGGTGCCGCAGTTGAGCGTACAGAATTCGCGTATGGTGTTGCCGTCGCCGATTTCCAACCGCGTCGGTTCGCCGCCGTATTTCTTGTCCTGCGGCATCGCGCCAAGCGAGCAGAACTGGAACACGCGATTGTCCCTGCCGATCCGGGTATGTCCCTCGATCACCACATGCGGGCCAATGCGGGTCTCGTCGCCGATCTCCACGTGCTCGCCGACCATGCTGTAGGCGCCGACGCTGACGTTTTCACCCAGCCTCGCGCGAGGATGGACGATAGCGCTGGGGTGAATCATTATATTGGACGGAGGGTGCAGAGCAGTTCGGCTTCGGCCACGACAGCGTCTCCTACATAGGCTTTGCCGGCATATTTGACCACGTTGCGCACGGTGCGCTCGATGCTCACCTCCAGCACCAGCTGGTCGCCCGGCATGACCGGCTTCTTGAAGCGCGCTCTGTCGATTCCGGCAAAATAGTACACGGACTTGTCATCCGGCTTGATCCCCATGCTGCGAAACGAGAGGATCGCCGCCGCCTGCGCCATGGCCTCGACGATGAGCACCCCGGGCATGACTTTGTAATACGGAAAATGACCGTTGAAATAGGGTTCGTTGACGCTGACGTTTTTCAGCGCCCTGATGCGCTTGCCCAATTCACACTCGATCACGCGGTCGATGAGCAGGAATGGATAGCGATGGGGCAGGTACT
>DATKUQ010000535.1:0-2683 GCA_035530495.1 Burkholderiales bacterium | reverse complement strand
ACCGCGATGCTTCCCAGTTTTAGTAGTTTCATTTGTTCCCCCTTGAAAATTGCCGCCCTGCGGATGCGGGCAGTCTTGCCGCCGCCGCCCGGCGGCGGGTCCTGCAATCAAGCGGCGACGCGTTGCGTACTCTTGCCGCGGGCGCGCTCGACCAAATAGTCCGCCGCAGCCTGCGCCCCGCCCTTTTTATACGGGACTCCAGCCAGGGCCAAGCCCATTTCGACGCCGCTGAGCGTGCCCATCAGCATCAGGTCGTTGAAGTGGCCGAGGTGGCCGATGCGGAATACCTTGCCCGCGAGTTTTCCCAGGCCGGTGCCGAGCGACATGTCGTAGGCTTCGAGTATGATTTTTCTGAGCGCGTCGGCGTCGTGACCGGCGGGCAGCATCACAGCGGTGAGCGTATTGCTGTATTCCGCGGCGTCGGCGCAGAGGATTTCCATGCCCCAGCTGCGCACGGCGCGCCGCGTCGCCTCGGCATGGCGTGCATGGCGCGCGAACACCTGCTGCAGGCCTTCTTCGCGCAACATTTCGATCGCCTCGCGCAGGCCATAGAGCAGGTTGGTCGCCGGCGTATAGGGAAAATAACCCGACTTGTTGGCGGCGATCATCTCTTCCCAGGCCCAGTAGGACTTGGGCAGCTTCGCCGACTGCGCCGCCTTGCGCGCCTTCTCGCTCACCGCGTTGAAAGACAGGCCCGGCGGCAGCATCAGCCCCTTCTGCGACCCGGCCACGGTCACGTCCACGCCCCACTCGTCATGACGGTAGTCAATCGATGCGAGCGAGGAAATCGTGTCCACCATGAACAGCGCCGGATGAGCCGCCGCATCGATCGCTTTGCGCACAGCCGCGATGCGACTGGTGACGCCGGTGGAAGTTTCGTTGTGCACCACGCATACCGCCTTAATGGCGTGCGCCTTGTCCTGCTTCAATTTGGCCTCGACCGCCGCCGGGTCTGCCCCGTGGCGCCAGTCGGTGGCTATCAGTTCTACCTGCAAACCGAGCTTACCCGCCATTTTCTGCCACAGGCTGGCGAACTGCCCGGTTTCGACCATCAATACGCTGTCTCCGGGTGAGCAACAGTTCACCAGTGCCGCTTCCCAGGCGCCGGTGCCCGACGCGGGGTAGATCACCACCGGTTGCTGCGTCTGAAACACCTGTTTGAGCCCCGCGATGATCTCCAGGCCCAGCTTACCGAACTCCGGCCCGCGGTGATCCATGGTCGGATGGTCGATAGCCCGCAGGATGCGGTCGGGCACGTTGGTCGGCCCCGGGATTTGTAGGAAATGACGACCACTGTTGAAAGCCACGGCGATGCTCCTGATATGTGCATGTACAGACTTGCGCGTTTATGCTTATGGCCGCATATTTTGTATGCAATCTAACCACAGTCACTTATTATTCGTCAACAACATTTATAAGACTATGTCTTATCTGAACTATATCGCCGTTGCTGTGCTTGAGAAGACAGCGTATTATGCATACAAAATGATGTCTACATGAAATGAATCGTAACCCCGCAAGTTCTTCGCCGAGCCTGAACCCCGGAACTGCAGTCGAGCCGCGCCTGCTGGCGGAAGAGGTACTCGAGCGCATGCGCGACCTGATCATCCAGGGCGAACTCGCGCCGGGCTTGAAACTGAACGAGCGCGTCCTGTGCGAGCGACTGCGCACTTCGCGCACGCCCGTGCGCGAGGCGATCAAGTATCTCGCGTCCGAAGGCCTGGTCGAACTGCTGCCCAACCGTGGCGCGATCGTCACGCCCATAACGGTCACAACTGTGCGGGAAATGTTCGTGCTCCTCGGCGCACTCGAGGCGCTCGCTGGCGAGCTTGCCTGCGCCAACGCCAGCGACGCCGACATCGCCGAGATTCGGGCTCTGCATTACGAAATGCTGGCGCACCACGCACGCGGCGAACTCGCGCCGTATTTCCGCTGCAATCAGCAGATTCACCTGCGCCTGGTCGAGAGCGGCGGCAATGCGGCGCTCGCCAACACCTATCGTGCTTTAAACGGTCATGTGCGCCGCGCACGTTACATGGCAAATCTGTCGCCCGAGCGCTGGGATCACGCGGTGGAGGAGCATGAGAAAATCCTCGATGCCTTAATCCGGCGCGACGGTGCATTGCTGCCGGCGCTGCTGCGCAGCCACCTGCGCAACAAGATGCTGGTGGTGCTGGAGGAGCTAGGCGAGCAAGCAGGCTGAGGAATGTAGTAAGGTAGGCCCGTATGCCTAGAGGACGAGCTCGCCTTCGGTCCCCAAGGGCAGAATTGCGCGCATGCGCAAGGAGAAAACATGAACATCGACATCATTTCGGACGTGGTCTGCCCCTGGTGCTACGTCGGCAAGCGGCAGATCGAGGCGGCGCTCGCACTGTACGCCCAGCAAAACCCCGAGGCGGACAGGCCCAGCCTCGTCTGGCGGCCGTTCCAGCTCAATCCGCAACTACCCGCGGAGGGCATGAGCCGGCAGGACTATGTGGTACAGAAATTCGGCGCCGCGCGCAGCAAGGACATCTATTCGCGTGTGGCCGCGGTCGGCGCCGAACACGGCATCGCGTTCGCGTTCGACCGGATTGCGCGCCAGCCCAACACGGTCGCTGCGCATAGCCTGATTGCGCTCGCGGGCGCGGCGGGACAGCCGGTCGACGGCGTGCAAAGCAGGGTCAAGGAGGCTTTCCTGAAG
>DATKUQ010000534.1:0-5494 GCA_035530495.1 Burkholderiales bacterium | reverse complement strand
GTCAGCCAATTCCGGCAAGGTATGCAATTCGTCTGCTACGCCGCCCATCCAGGCGCCGGTCATGAAGGGATCATAGCCGAGCGCGTGGATCTCGATCGGACCGAGCCAACCCTCGCGCAACGCGCGCGCAACGGGTCCGCCCGGGTGGGGAACGTCCAGCCCATCAAATCCGCTAACGGCAATGCGGAGCGTTTTAGTTTTCATCGATCAGCCCCATCGCACTGAGGCGCCCAATGAAATCGAGCACGTCGCTTTTGGCTGCATCGGGCGCCACTTCGAACTCGGCCTCGATCTGCGTCACCAGCTCGTCGACCGTCGCGCCCGATCGCAATGCGAACAGGAGACGCCAGGCGGCATCGTTGCACGCGCACAAGGTGGCGGTGTGGGTGTCGACCAACACGTAATCCTCGGTTTCGCCGTCGCCTTCCAGGGCGACCCGGCTGTTCAATGCATAGCTTCGTTCGCTCATCGGTCCGCTCCCAATCCTTTCAATCCCTGCCAGGCATCGGGATAGCCCGGCGAAATCTGCAATGCCGCCCGGAACTGCGCGCGTGCGCCCTTACGGTCGCCCAGCTTGTGCAGGCTGTAGGCAAGCCCGGTCAGCGCATCGATCCAGGCGGGATAGGCCTTGAGGACCTTGCGAAATTCGCCGGCGGCGGCTTTGTAGCGTTTGGTACGGAAATAGGCCCAAGCGAGCGTCGAGCGGGCGTTGTAGGCGATCGGCCAGGATCGCCCGGTGCCGGGGATTGATACCACTTCATTGATCGGCCCAAGCACCGCCGGCTCCGCCGGCAGCACGGCAGTCAAATCGCGGATCGAGGCGCCGTATCGCTTGAGGCGGAAGAGCGCGAAAGCGCGCCCCCGCAGCCCACTGGCATCGCCGGCCCTGGCGCGAACCGCGGTATCGAAACGGCGGAACGCGGCTTTGTTATCGCGGGCGAAGAAAAGCGACCAGGCGAGTTGAAGGTTAAGCTCGTCCAGCATTTGCGCCGGCAACTTCAGCTTGTCGAAGACGCCGTTGACCCCGAGCGGCGCCCGATCGATCGCGCGCTTCGCCAGCAGCGCCGCGCGCCTGTGCTCACCAAACCCGGCATAGCTGCGCGCAAGCTGGAAGAGCACCCCCGGGGCGCCTTCGTAAACCTGCGAGCCCAGCTCGAGTACCTCGCGCGCAAGCCGGAATTCTCCGGCGTCGTTCAGCCGGTCGGCGGGAATGGAATAGCTTGTAACGACCTGCTTGGGTTCCAGCCGGTAGGAGGCGCGGAGCTGGGTCACCGCCTCCCCGTAGCGCTTTTCTTCGAGCGCGATGTAGCCGAGGCCTTTTCGCGAGAGATGCGCCTCGGCGTGCTGGCGGAGGATAGTCTCGAAGGCAACTTTTGCGCGGCCGTGCCGGCCCTGGAAAAGATCGAGCCAGGCGAGCGCTTCATCGACGCGCCAGCGTTCGGCCGCGGGCGCCGCTGCCCGGGCACGGGAAAACTGCGACTGTGCGACGGCGTATCGCTTGGCCGCGGCGTGATCCCAGCCGAGCAGGTAGGCGGTACGGTAGCCTGCATCGGAGGCGACGAGCCCCTTGCGCGCGAGCTCGAAGTTGCTGTCGACAGCGACGGCGGCGGCGAAGGCCACCTTGGACTCGTCGGCACGGCCCAGCGCCAGCAGCGACCAGCCGCGCCCGGTCTGGATCGCCGGGTTGGCACCCGCCAGGCGCATGTGTCGGCTGAACGCCGCCAATGCTTCGGCATAGGCGCCGCGCTTGTAAAGCGCCCAGGCCTTGGCGACTGGCGCATGCATCGCGCTGCGCGCGCGGTAGAGCCCGAGCTTGGCCCACGGATAGGGCCGGCGCATCTGCGTTGCGATCAGGAAGCTCGCCTCTGCCTGGCGCGGCCGGCCGGCGCGCAGCTCGGCCCAGCCGCGACCGTTGTAATAGTCCGGGACATCGGGATAACTGCTGATCAACCCTCCGTAGACTTTGGCGGCGGCCTTGTGATCGCTGAGACGTTCCAAAGCGGCATTCAGCAGCAGGAAGAGATCGCGGTTGAAGCGAACCAGCCGCAGCCCATTCAGTGCATGGCGCACAGCTCCGGCGTGGTCGCCTTGAAGCAGCGCGACGCGTCCCAATCCGTCATACAGCCGGAAATAGCGTGGTTGCTGCTTGAGCCCGGTCTCAAGATTTCGGCGCGCGGACGCGAAATCGCCGCGCACCATCGCGACCCAGGCGGTCCCAAGCGCGCCGTCATGTTGGATACGGCTCACCGCCCGCTGCGCGGACTCCGCGGCGAACTGGCGCTTGGCTTCATCCAGCTTGCGCTCGGTGAACGCGATCCAGCCAAGACCATCGGCGACGATATAGCGCTGGTCGCCCACCGCATAAGGTTGCGCGGCGAGGAAATGACGGCGGGCTTTGGCCAGGCGCCCAAGCTTGAAGAGGCTCCAGCCAAGGCCGATCTGGGCATCCGACGAACGCGGCGCCAACTCCACGAAACGGGCAAATGCGCTCTGCGCTTTGCCGTAACGACCAAGCTGATACTCGCTCCAGCCCAGTATGCTGAGCGCTGCCAGGTTCGAGCGATCGCCGCGCAGAACCACATTTGCGGCCGCCCGGGCTCGGTGGTATCGGCGCGCCCGATAGTGCTCGACCGCTTTAGAACTCCGTTTTTTGAAAATTGCCGCCTGCGCGACCTGGACCGGACCGCGCGGTTGCCGAGCGTTGTTTGCTCGTGCGTCCGCCGGCGCGGCAGCCGCGACGCCCAGCCAAAAAGCGAGCAGCGCGACGACGAGTGATGCCGCGGCAAAACCGCTGATAGCCGCAGAACGGCGAAGCTTTGGCAACATGATCATTGAGCGCGACCCGTCCACTCGTCGGCCAGGATCGACAATATGATCCGGTCGACCCAACGCCCTTCGCGCCAGGCATCGGCGCGCAGACGGCCCTCCTCAACGAACCCCAGGCGATCGTGAATGATCGCCGAACCCTTGTTCGGCGCCAGATAGTCGGAGTTGACTTTGCGGAGCCCCAGAGCCCCGAATGCGTGATCGAGGACCTTGCGCGTCACCGCGGCGCCCAGGCCCCGTCCCCACAGGGTTTTGTCACCGATAACGATGGAAAAACGGGCGATCCCGCGCAGCGTATCGGGCTCGTAGAGGCTGGTCACGCCGGCGAAGCGGCCCCCGCATTCGATTGCCCACAGACACCAGGCGTCGTGCAGCAGGATCTGCTCGATCTGCGCCGCGGACAAGGGTCGCTGGGCCATATCGTCGAGCCAGCGACTGACCTCCCGGTCCCCCAGGAATATCGTGTATGGCACGACGTCCTCGCCGCGCGCGGCGCGCATGATGAATTTGGGCGCAGGCAATGTCTATCAGACCCCTGATGACCCGCGAACACAGCGGGCGGCTAGTCATGGTGTTGGGGAAATGTAGGCGATCTTTCTTGATGTATGCTTAAAGGAAACTTGAAAAACTTTTTATGTTCAATAGGTTGATGTTAGTTTGGATTTTCTACCCGTTTGACAATATGGGAAACCGCCTTCGTTCACTCAGACCTGGAAAATGATGGTCGTGCGGCGCATCGAGCCGCTAGGCGGATTGTCGCCCTGCGCTTGTGGCGCCGCCACCTCCGCGAACCCGCGAAGGCGGCAGGGTGACGGTAACCGTGGTGCCGGAGCCAAGCGAACTCTCGATCGAAACCGCGCCGCTATGCAGCTCGATCAATGACTTGACCAACGGCAAGCCGAGCCCAGTTCCTTCATAGCCCCGCGCCAAGCGGTTGTCGATCTGGCGGAACGGCGTCATCGCGACCGGGATATCTTCGGGACGCATGCCGATGCCTGTGTCGGAGACGGTAAGGACAAAGCGGCCGGCCTCGTCGATTGATGCGTCGACCGCAACGCGCCCGCCTTTCAGCGTGAACTTCACCGCGTTGGTTAGCAGATTAATCAGAATCTGTTTGAACTTGCGCGGATCGGCTTCAATCGCCGGCAGATTGTCAGGCAGGTCGAGATCGAGCGTGATTTCGCCGTCATTAGCCCGGTCGCGCACAAGATCGAGGCAACTCTTGATCGCAGCGGCGGGATAAAAGGCCTCTTCGTTCATCTCGACATTTCCGGACTCGATCCGCGAGATGTCGAGGATGTCATTGATGACCTGCGACAGGTGGTCGCCGCTGCGGTTGATATCGACGGCATAGGCCGCATAACGCTCGTCGAGATCCCCGAATGCGCGATTGATCATCAAATCGGAGAAGCCGATCACGGCATTGAGCGGCGTGCGCAGCTCGTGGCTCATATTGGCGAGGAATTCCGATTTAGCGCGGTTGGCGGCCTCAGCTTCTTCCTTGGCTTGCAAGAACTCCCGGGTGCGAACACGGACCTGCCGCTCAAGGATTTCATTCTGCTGCTCGGTGGCGCGCCGTGCCTCCCGGTTCGTGCGCATATAGCCCCCGACAGCCCGCGATAGATCGCCGATCTCATCGCCGCGGCCAAGCAGGTCCGGCGTCAAATTTTCATCCTTGTGAGACGATACGACATGACGGTGGAGCCGCAGCAGGGGGCCTAACAGCTGTTGCCCCACCATCAGCATGGTGATCAGCCCGGTCACCAATACGGTGAGACCGGTCGCCAGGGCCTGCCAGCCAATGTAGGCCCGCAGGTCCCTGGCGACATGGCTCGTGTCCATACGGACCACGACATAGTAGGGCGCCACGGCGGTGCCGCGCCGGAAGGTAATCTCCATGCGCGTCGCGTTTCGTCGAATGAGCCGGGCCGCATCATCGCCGGGTCTGGCACCGTGGCCAGCTTGCGCGGCAATCGACGGCCGCGTGACCGGCTTCTCACCAACGCTATGGACCATATTGCCGCCGCGGTGGAAAATCGCGATCCCTTTGATCTTGGTGGCCCCCAGGACCTGCTCGCCGAGCGCGCCAAACTCGTGGGGTGAGGTATCCGGCTGAGCGAGGCGCGTCAGCGTTTCGATCAGCGCGCGTGCCTCCCCTACGAGCACGGACACCTGACGTGCCTCGCGGTCCCGATAGCTCGGCACCGCGAAGATCGCCTGGGCCACAAGAATGCCCAGGAAAAGAGCGGCGGCGACCTTCCAAACAATGCGGCTGCGTCGCAGCTTTTTGAGGGTCTGGAGATCCAAAGGGCTGTCTCATACCGGCAATGCCGATCGGCGCGCTGACGGACGTCCTCACACTTCGGCGCGATTGCAATAACATGGTAAATTTTTAGAAAGCCCTAATTCGCCAGTCTCAAGCGGCGGATGGTTCAAATTGTTCTTTGATCTCGGCCTCCGCGACGATACGGCCGCTCTATATGGCAACTAGGCCTATCGGGTACCGAGCGTCGCGCGTCAAACCCAGGTTGGCCCCCCGGAGATGTGCGTACGAAAGGTATATTCTTGGGGGTGGCCGCAGGCGTCTACGAATGCTGCCGGACAATGTCGGCTTTGGGTCCAGGCTGTTCTCTAATACCAAGTCCCGCTGAATGAGACTCACGTGGGG
>DATKUQ010000533.1:0-3752 GCA_035530495.1 Burkholderiales bacterium | reverse complement strand
CGGCGTATGCCGGCAGCCACGCCCGACTCCGACACGATCTTGAAAAAACCGATGTCGCCAGTGCGCCGCACATGGGTACCGCCGCACAGCTCGGTGGAAAACTCGCCCATGCCGATCACGCGCACTTCGTCGCCGTATTTCTCGCCGAACAGCGCCATCGCGCCAGCCTTGATCGCGTCGTCGTATTTCATCACCCTCACCGAGATCTCCGTATTGTGGCGGATCTCCCGGTTGACCAGATCCTCTACCTGGCGCAGCTGCGCGTCGCTTATCGGCTCGTTGTGGGAGAAATCGAAGCGCGTGCGTTGTGCATCTACGAGCGAGCCCTTCTGCTGCACGTGCGCCCCTAGCACCTTGCGCAGCGCTGCATGCATCAGGTGGGTGGCCGAATGGTTCCATGCGGCGCGGGCGCGCGCCGCGCAGTCCACCGCGGCCATCACGCGCTCGCCCACGCGCAGCCGTCCGGCTTTGAGCTCGCCTTTGTGACCGAACACCTCTGCCTGGATTTTTTGCGTATCTTCGACGGTGAAGCTGCCATTTGCGCCGGCGAGCTCCCCGCGGTCGCCCACCTGGCCGCCTGACTCGGCGTAAAACGGCGTGCGGTCGAGCACTACCACTGCGGATTCGCCGGCGCCGACCTCCTCGACCGACGCGCCTTCGCGGTACAGCGCCGCCACCGTCGCTTCGAGCGTGAGCGTGTCGTAGCCGTGGAACTCGGTCGGCCGGCCTGAGTACTCCACGCCCGCGGTCACGGTGAACCTGGAAGCGGCGCGGGCGCGCTCGCGCTGGCGCTGCATCGCCGCCTCGAAGCCGGCATAGTCGACGCGCACGTCGCGCTCGCGCGCGATGTCCGCGGTCAGATCGACCGGAAAGCCGAATGTGTCGTAGAGCTGGAATACGGTCTCGCCGTCGAGCATCTTGTCCTCGCGCGTGAGCGCGCCTTCGAGCACTTTCATGCCATGCTCCAGCGTTTCTGCAAAACGCTCCTCTTCAGTCTTCAACACCCGCGCCACGCGCTCCTTCGCCTTGGTCAGTTCCGGATAAGCCTCGCCCATCACGCGCGCCAGGTCCTCGACCAGGCGGTGAAAGAAGGGCTCGGTCTGCCCGAGCTTGTAGCCGTGGCGGATGGCGCGGCGGACAATGCGCCGAAGCACATAACCGCGGCCCTCGTTGCCCGGAATCACGCCGTCGACAATCAGAAATGAAGTTGCGCGGATGTGATCGGCGATCACCTTGAGCGAATTACTCGCCAGGTCCTTGACGTGTGTCTCGCGCGCGGCGGCTTTGATCAGTTCCTGGAACAGGTCGATTTCGTAGTTGGAATGCACCCCCTGCAGCACCGCGGCGATGCGCTCCAGCCCCATGCCTGTATCCACAGAGGGTTTGGGCAGGGGATGCAGCTTGCCTGCATCGTCGCGGTTGTACTGCATGAACACCAAGTTCCAGATTTCGATATAGCGGTCGCCATCCGCGTCGGGCGAGCCGGGCGGACCGCCGGCGATCCCGGGACCGTGATCGTAGAAGATCTCGCTGCACGGTCCGCACGGACCGGTTTCGCCCATTTGCCAGAAGTTGTCCGAACCGCCGCCGGGCTTGTCGCCGATGCGCGCGATACGCGCTTTGGGCACCTTGATCTCGTCGGCCCAAATGTCATAGGCCTCGTCGTCGGTCTGGTAGACCGTCACCCACAGCCTGTCCTTGGGCAGCCGGTACACATCGGTGAGCAGGTCCCAGGCATAGTGGATGGCGTCGCGCTTGAAGTAATCGCCAAACGAAAAATTGCCCAGCATTTCGAAGAAAGTGTGGTGGCGCGCGGTATAGCCGACGTTCTCCAGATCGTTATGCTTGCCGCCGGCGCGTACGCTGCGCTGCGAAGTGGCTGCGCGCTTGTAGGGGCGCTGTTCCTTGCCGAGAAACACGTCCTTGAACTGCACCATGCCCGAGTTGGTGAACAGCAGAGTCGGATCGTTGCCCGGCACCAGCGGGCTGGAGGCCACCACGGCATGTCCGCGCTGGGCGAAAAATTCCAAGAACTTGCTGCGTATCTCTGCTGATTTCATAGTTTTGCTTCGGGCCGGGCGCAAGGCGCCCGAAATTCCAGCTGTCCTCGGGTAAAAGATTGAATTTTCTCCTGAATCAGGCGCGCATGCAAATCCGCGCTCGCACCGTGCCCAGCGTCGCCCAGGATGGACTGCGCGCGGCGCGTGCCTTTGCGCGCAGGCTCGTTCAGTTCAGGCTGACCCCGAGCAGATTGCCTATGGCATAGGTCAAAGCCCCCGCGGCGGCGCCGATAAAGAGCATGCGCAGGCCGTCGCGCAGCGCGCTGCGACCGGTAAACAGGCTGATGGCGGCGCCGACCGCAAACAGAGCCAACGCCGTGGCGGCGACCGAGAGCGGAAGCGCCCGGTCTCCGGCTAGCCCGAGGAACGGCAGCAAGGGCACCAGCGCGCCTGCGGCGAACGAAAGAAAGGAGAAGATCGCGACGCCCCAGGGCGAACCGAGGTCCTCCGGATTCAACCCGAGTTCCTCGCGTGCGAGCGTATCGAGCGCCTGGGCGGGATCGGCGATGATCGCCTTGGCCAGCTTCAGCGCGTCTTCCCGCTCAAGCCCACGCGCGGCGTAAATCAGTGCCAGCTCCTCAGTCTCCTCCTCCGGGTACTGCGCGAGTTCGTCGCGCTCCAGGCCGATCTGATGCTCGAACATTTCACGCTGGGAACGCACCGACACGTACTCGCCCGCCGCCATTGAAAATGCGCCGGCCAGCAGACCGGCCACACCAGAGAGCAAGATGATCGAGTTGTTTGCCGAAGCCCCGGCCACGCCCAGGATCAGGCTCGCGTTCGAAACCAGGCCGTCGTTGACGCCGAACACAGCGGCGCGCAGATTGCCGCCCCCGCTGACACCGCGGTGCCGCTTGCCCACGTCCTCGATCGCGGTCGGCACCGGATGACCCGGCACGGCATGCGAATACACCGACAGGCCGCGCACCTTCATCGCCACCAGCACGGCGCGCAGGGGGCGCGGGCCGTAGCGGCGCACTAGCGCGGCGACCATGCGCGCGCGCATGTCGGGAGTGTACTCGGGCGCGGCGGTTCCAGCCTGACGCGCCCAGATCTGTGCCTGACTCTCGGCCTCTGCTGCAAGCCCGCGGAACAGCTCTGCGCGCGGCGTGCCGGCTTCCGCTTCGGCCATTATCCGGTAGAGATAGGCCGAGCGCATTTCCTCGCGCCAGCCGTCCATTGCATGTTCACCGACAGACATCAGTCGGCGTCTCCGGCTTTGAGTACCTGGCGTACCGTTTCTGCGGAAAATCCGCGCCCGGCGAGAAAGCGCATCTGCCGGCCACGCTCCGCGGCGCTTTGCGGCAACGCGCCGAATTTTCTTTGCCAGGCGCTGCGGCAGTTCTCCAGTTCCTGCGCGCGCGCTTGCTCCACGGTGCGATCGACGACTTCCGCCGATACACCGCGGCTCCTGAGGTCGTGCTCGATTTTAAGGCTGCCGAACTTGCGCGCCAACGCGTTGGCGCGGGACTCGGCGAAACGCGTCTCCGACAGCCAGCCGCGCGCCACCAGCGCGTCCAGCAACTGTTCGACCTGCGCGGTATCTTCGCAGTGGGGGGAGAGCTTGTGCCTCATTTCGGCACGAGTATGCTCCCGCCGCGCGAGCATGGCCAGTGCCCGCCCGCGCAGCGAGATTTCCCTGCTTGCCACGCGAATTGCGCTCCCGGTTTACCCCGCTACGACACTTAGCGC
>DATKUQ010000532.1:0-4172 GCA_035530495.1 Burkholderiales bacterium | reverse complement strand
CTCAGCTACAACTACCGCATCGAGCTCGAGGAAAGGCATACGCCCGAGCTGAAGCGCTTATACCAGTGTCGCTGCGGCGCGCGCCGCTGCAAGGGCACTATCCTTCAGCCGAAGAAGAAAAAATAGCGGCGCTGCCAGGGGTTGCGCATCTGCTGTTGCGGCGCCCGCATCGAGCTTGTTTCAGCGGCGCGTAAAGGATCTCTCCCAGCGCCGCCGCGGGGCGGGCGCCATTCTATCCGGTTGATTGCCAAGATCGCGTGCGCATCGCGTCAAACACTTTTCCGGCTCGGCCTGCTATATGATAAGCGGTACATTCCCGGCGCGCGGCCGGGAAGAGTCGCGTTGCCGTTCGGTGAATGTGCACCGATCCCGCACTGCATACCCTGAATTCGGCGTAAAAGGTGAATCGCATGGCGCAGCCACAAAACGAAATCGCAACCCTGGCCGGTGGCTGCTTCTGGTGCCTGGAAGCGGTGTTCGACGACCTGAAAGGGGTGGAGTCGGTCGAGTCGGGCTATATGGGCGGGGAATTGGAGGACCCCAGCTACGAGGACGTGTGCACTGGCACCAGCGGCCATGCCGAGGTGGTGCAGATTCGCTTCGATCCGTCCGTCGTCAGCTTTCGCGAGATCCTGGAGGTGTTCTTTGTCATCCACGATCCCACTACGCTCAACTACCAGGGCAACGACTACGGGCCGCAGTATCGCTCGGCGATTTTCTATCACTCGCCCGAGCAGAAGGCGGTGGCCGAGCAGCTGATAGCCAAGCTCGGGGCCGACCATCTGTGGGACAAACCCATCGTCACCGAGATCGCGCCCGCTAGCAAATTCTATATCGCCGAGCTCGGGCACCAGGAATATTACCAGCGCAATCCCTACCAGCCCTACTGCATGATGGTGGTGCAGCCCAAGGTGGCCAAGTTCCGCAAGCGCTTCGTCGGCAAGCTGAAGAAATAGGCGACGCGCTCACCGCGTCCGGCGCTGCGGTTTTTGCGCGACGATCGTCGCGAACTCCTTGCGCGTGCCCTCGGGCGCGGGGAAGGAATCGCGCCGGGCGGCGAGCGAGGTCCAGCCGGCGAATGCCTGTTCCAGCTCGTTCGCGCCGAACAGGTGGTATGCGTCCGGATTGAACATTCCCAGGTAGGTGGTGCCCTCGATGAGGACGTTGACGATCGCGCGTCCGCCGGGCCGGACCCTATCCCTGATTTGGCGCAATAGCGCGAGCGCGCGTTCCCTGCGGAAGAACATCAGCAGCCCGATCGCGACGATGGTGTCGTAGTCCTGCTCGATGCGGAAATCGCCCAACTCCGCCTGTCGTGCCGCCAGCGGCAGTTACTCTTGCCGCGCGGCCGTTCGCAGGCGCTCGACCGCGCTGGTGCTGGCATCGACCGCGGTTACGCTGCAGCCGCGGCGCGCCGCCTCCAGGCTTAGGTTGCCCAGGCCGCAGCCCAGGTCGAGCACGCTGCCCGCGACATGGGGTAGCGCCAGCTGCTCGAACGGATTGAGCGCGAAATCTGCCTCTGCTATCTGGCGCCGGAACTGCCGCTCAAAAAAGTCGACTGGATCGGGCGTGGTCATCAAGCTGTCCGTTGCACAGAGGCCGCCTGAACATCGGCGCGCGCGTATCAGTCCCGGAATTTCGCCGCGCGCTTTTCCCTGCCGGCAGCGAGCGCTTCGTCGAGGTCGGTGGACAAGAGCATCGCAGCGTTCCACGTGGCGACGTAGTTGAGGCCGTCGGCGACGGTGTGGTCGCGCGCATAGGTGATCATTTCCTTGCAGCCGCGCAGGGCGAGCGGCGGCTTCGCCGCGAGCGTCGCAGCCAGTTCGAGCATCGCCGCCTTCAGTGCTTCCTGGTCCGGGTAGCACTGGTTCACCAGGCGCAGTTCCTTCGCTTCGGATCCGCCGACCTTGCGCCCGGTGTAGGCGAGCTCGCGCGCCGCGCCTTCGCCGACGATATGCGGCAGGCGCTGCAGCGTGCCGACGTCGGCGGTCAGGCCGACATCGATCTCCCTGACCGCGAAGAACGCATCGGCCGAGCAATAGCGCAAGTCACAGGCGGTGATGAGGTCAATGCCGGCGCCGACGCAGGCGCCGTGGATCGCTGCGACGACCGGCTTGCGGCAACGCTCGATGGAGCTGAGCGTGTCCTGCATGTCGAGTATCAGGCGGCGCAGCTTTTCGCGCGCGCGGCCGTCGCAGTCGTCGCGGATCTGTGTCTTCATTCCGGCAAGCAGGGCGAGGTCGATGCCGGAGGTGAAATGCTTGCCGCCGCCGGAAATCACGCCGACGTGCGCCGCGGCAGTTTCGTCGAGCCAGCGCATCGCGTCGCGCAGCTCGGTCCACATGGCGAGCTCCATCGCGTTGGCACGCTCCGGGCGATTGAGCTCGATGCTCGCGACCGGCCCGTCGAGCGCGACCTTCAGTGTCTTGAATTCCATATGCAGCCTCCCGCTCCGGCTGGGTTTAGGCGGCCTTGACCGAGCGCAATCCGGCAGCGAGCTTGTACCGGTACTTCGGAATATGCGTCTCGTCGAGCGGGTATTTCACGGTTTCAGTCACGCCCCCTCCCAGTTTGAAATTTCGCGAGGATCTTTTGCAAAAAGCGGGAATACCTTCCCTCTTGCTTCCCGATGGTGGGCTATTGCAAGCGCCATTTTGCCTCGGACGGCAGGGCTTTAGGGCGCGAGGCGCTCGATTTTCCAGCCGCCGGAGGCTTGTTTCGTATAGAGCAGCCGGTCGTGCAGGCGGTTTTTCCGCCCTTGCCAGAACTCGATCGCTTTCGGCACCACGCGGTAACCGCCCCAGTGCAAGGGCCGCGGCGGATTTTTGCCGTAGCGTAGCACGATTGCGGCGACTTTCTTCACCAGCGTCAGGCGGTCGGGCAGAATCATGCTCTGTGGCGAGGCCCAGGCGCCGAGTCGGCTGCCCAGGGGGCGGCTGTCGAAATACGCGTCCGACTCCTCGGCCGACACTTTCTCGATCGGGCCCTCAATGCGCACCTGGCGCTCGAGCTCCGCCCACAGGAACATCAGACTGGCGTACGGATTCTCGGCGAGTTCGCGCGCCTTGCGGCTCTGGTAATTGGTGTAGAAGACGAAGCCGCCCGCGTCCACGCCCTTGAGCAGGACCGCGCGCGCCGACGGCCGGCCTGCGGCCGTCGCGGTGGCAAGCGTCATCGCGTTGGGCAGCGGCAGTTCGGCCTGCAGCGCATCGTGAAACCAGCGGTCGAACTGCTTGAACGGATCGGCCGCGGCGTCTTTTTCGACGAGACCCGCGCGCATGTATTCCTTGCGTATGTCGGCGATGCGCATGAAGTGAAGCGGATCCTGGGCAATGCAATCGCGCTATTTTACCCTGACGTTCGTTGCGCCGCCGCCCCGGGGCGTGTCCCCCATGTAGAATGTGCGCCTGTCGCAGACTCGCACCAGATCCCATGCCCCAAGTCGTCGATTACGAGCACGGCATCAGCGCGATCGATTCGGGCTACCACCGGCCCATGCTCGATGCCATCCACCTGATGGTCGAGGGCGATCGCGCCGCCATCATCGACACCGGCACCAACAGTTCGGTGCCGCTGGTGCTTGAGGCGATGCGGCGGAAGCGCTTGCGGCCGGAGCAGGTGGACTACGTGATTCTGACCCATATCCACCTCGACCATGCCGGCGGAGCGGGTCGGTTCATGCGCGAATTTCCCGAGGCCACGCTGACCGTGCATCCGCGCGGCGCGCGCCACATGGCCGACCCGGGCAGGCTCATCGCCGGCACCGTTGCCGTCTACGGCGAAGAGGCGACGCGGCGGATGTACGGCGATATCCTGCCGGTGCCCGCCGAGCGCATCCTCGAAACGCCGCACGGAGCATCGATCCGCCTCGCCGGGCGCGAACTGCAGTTCCTGGACACGCCGGGGCACGCGCGCCACCACGTCGCCGTGTTCGATACGAAATCCGGCCATGTTTTCGCCGGCGACGTGTTCGGACTGTCCTATCGCGAAATGGACCAGGACGGGAGGCAGTTCATCGTCCCGACTACCAGTCCTGTGCAGTTCGATCCTGCGCCCTATCATCGCTCGATAGACCTCATCCTGGGGCTCAAGCCCGACGCGGTTTACGTCACCCATTACAGCCAGATCCGCGATATTCCGGCCAAGGGCGCAGTGCTGCACCGCCTGGTGGA
>DATKUQ010000531.1:0-3742 GCA_035530495.1 Burkholderiales bacterium | reverse complement strand
GCGTCCAGATACTCGAGCAGTTTCGTCAGTTCCCGCTGCGCCATGGCGGCACCGTTTGTTTTTCGTGCGAATGAGCGTTCCACCGCCCGCATCGCAGGCCGAACCTTGGCAAGCGCGTTTTTCCAGGCGCCCAGCGTGGTCCCGAGCGCCCGCAGTTCGCGCGCGCGCTCGCCCGCTGCCAGCCGCGGCGCAAGCAACTCCTCCGTCTGCCGCATTACCGAGTCGAGTTTCGCGGTACGCACCCTTATCGTCTCGGTACCGCGGTCGGAATCCCGCGGCGTCGCAGCCGGGTCGGCGCTCATCGCAGGTTCGGCCGCCGCGGCGGACATTGCCGGACCAGTCTCCTGGATCACAGGGGCAGCGCCGATCAAAGCATCCTCGAGCCGGCGGATCAGCGGCGCGACCGCCTCCTTTTGCATCCCGGATTTGGTCTGACCCGCTGCAGCAAGGAGTGTGCGCAGCGCCTCCAGCGCCTGATGCAGCAGATCGAACAGCGGCGGCGTGGTGGCAACGCGATTGCTCTTCAGTCCAGCAAACACACTCTCCAGCGCATGGCACACCGATTCCATGTCCGCGAGATTCACCGCGCGCGCCGCACCCTTGAGGCTGTGCGCTTCCCGGTAGATGCGCTCGACACTTTCTGATTGCTGCTCCCCCGCCGGCATTTTTTCGAGTTCAACCAGCCCCGAGGACATCGCCTGGATATGTTCGTCCGCCTCGACGCGGAAGGTCGCAAGGAGTTTTTTCAGGAATTCGTCGTTGTTCGTCGCCATGGTTTTACGCTGCGGTGCTCGGCTTCCAGTCGATCAGGCCTTGCTGCCGATCATCGACCCCAGCTTCAGTCCCAGCTCATGCAGGCTGTGCGCGGCGGTCTCCGCCTGCTTGGTGCCCGCGACGTTCTGCATGCTCGCCTGCTTGATGTTCTCCATCGCCTGCGCCACCTGGTCCATGCCCACCATCTGCTGCTGGCTCGAGGCGGCGATCTGCGTCGCCGCCTGCGCCGCCTCGGTGACGCTCTCGGCAAGCAGCCGGATCGACTCGCCCGCTTCGCCCGATTGCTTCATCCCCGCCTCCACCGCCTTCGCTCCCTGCTCGGCAGCCATCACCGCGGCGCCGGTCGCCTTCTGAATCTCCCCCAGGATCGTGCGCACCTGCCCGGTCGCCTGCTTGGACTGCTCGGCCAGGCTCTTGACCTCCTGCGCGACAACCGCGAAGCCCTTGCCCTGCTCGCCCGCCCGCGCCGCCTCGATCGCGGCATTCACCGCCAGCAGATTCGACTGCTCGGCCAGATCGTTCACCGTGGCGATGATCTCCCCAATCGCCTGGCTTTGCTCCGACAGCCGCACGATGCTCTCGGCGACCGACTCCATCTGCTCCTGGATGCGCTGCATCCCCTGGATGGTGCCCTCCACTGACTTGCGCCCGGTCTGCGACACCTGCGCCACCTTCTGCGCACTGTCCGAGACGTACTTAGCCTTCTGGTTCGAAACTCCGGCGGCCTGCTTGACCTCCTCCACCGTCGCGCTGGTCTCGCTCACCGCGCTCGCCGTCTCCGCCGCGCCCGCAGCCACCTGCGTCGTCGTCGCGAGAATCTCGGCCGAAGAGGACGAGAGTTGGGCGATACTTTCCCGGAGCTGCAGGGTAATGGCGCGAGTGATTCGAAAGCCCACCAAGCTCAATAGAGCGATCGCCAACGGGATACCGTAAACGATGACCGAAATTGTCGTCTTGGCACTGACTTTTACTTCCGCATCGCGCTGTTCCAACAAGGTTTTCTCTTCGCTCCGCATCGCGGCAATCACCTTGCGGATGTCATCCATCGCCTTCTTGCCCTGATCCGACTGGACCAGCTTTAACGCGGCGTCAAACCCTTTGTTTCTGCGCAAGTCGATCGTCTCCTTGAGCTCGGCGAGCTTGTTCGCTATCAGAGGTTCCAGCGCGTCGAGTCGACGCTGTTGGTTTGGGTTGTCCGCGGTTAAGCTGCGCAAATCCTGCACGATCTTATTCACTGCGGTTGTGCCGGCCTGATACGGTTGCAGATATCGCTCTTCGCCGACGATGATGTAGCCACGTTGTCCAGTCTCGGCATCCTGCAAGGCGGAAAGCACAGCTTCGAGATTGTCCAATACCTTATAGGTGTGCACCTTCAGATCAGTGGCCTCGATGAATCCGCTCGTGTTGCGATATGAGGTCATGCCAATGGCGATCAGAATGACGAGCGCCAGAGCATATCCAGCTCCAATCTTGGTTCCAACAGACCAATTCATCGCACTATCCTCCCTTCGGTGGAAAACTCCAGCGAACCGCCGCTATACCTTGTAGTGCTCCGCCAGCCCCTTGAGTTTCTGTACCATTTCATCTCTTCTTCTCCTTGCATGGTTTCCTAACTGCCATTTTCGACCCCGGCCTCAGGCTGCTAACTACCCACCTGTTCCTGCACCACGATGTCCTCGTCGGCGAGCAGCTCCCCCGCATCGAGCACGACCGTGCGCTCCGGCGTGATCCCCTTCAGGTATTTCTCCCGGATGCCGGTGAGCGTGGGCAGCGAGGGCTGGATTTCAGCCAGCGCAATGCGGCGCACGCCGAGGATGGCGTCCGCGAGGATGCCGAACATCATGTTCGCGGATTCGAGAACGATGACTTTGTTCAGGTCGGGCAAACCGGTTTGCGCAAGGTCGAAGAACTTGCGTACGTCGATGACCGAAACGATCTCGCCGCGCAGGTTGACGATGCCGAGCACGAAGGCCGGCGTGCACGGCAGCGGGGTGAGGTTTTCCAATGGATAAACCTCGCGCACATAAGAGGATTCGACGGCGTAGCGCTCGTGAGCGAGCAGAAATTCCACCATCTCGATGCTTTGATCGGGGGTTTGCCTTTTGGTGGGCTCCGCGGCGAACGCAAGCGCCCTCTCGCGCAGGATCCGTTTGGTCTCATCGGCACCGGGCGTCCAGGCCCGCTCGCCGGCGGCTTGCGCGCCCTCCAGACGCGCGCGTACCTCCGCCCAGTCGATGGCTGCCCGCCGTGTCTTGTTAGAAGCAGGCTTGCGCGCGCTCATACGGCCAGCTCCTTAGGCGCGCGCGGCAGGCTCGCCTGCACCGATGCGATGATTTCGACGAGCCGGCCGGCGCTCAGTCCGTCCGCCTCCGGCAACAAGGCATCGGTCGGGCACGCCCGCAGCAGGGTCAGCGCATTGCCGAAATGCCGCCGAGCTTCCCGCTGTCGCCCCTCCGACAGGCAAAGGTTGCCCAAGGCGAAATGGGCGAGCGCGAAATCCGGCTCCAGGTAAAGCGCACGTCCGAGCGAACGTTCGGCCGCCTCGCTTTGCCCCCGCTCTTGCTCGATGGTGGCAAGCAGATAATAGTGCGCCGGGTTCAGCTTGTCGGCGGCGATCGCCTGTTCGCACCATGCGCTCGCTTCGGCGAGCCTGCCCTCATCGGCGCAGGCGCGGGCTTTGCGCCACGGCATTTCGCACTCATCGTGCTCGTGCGAGTTGGCGTCTTCGGCTTCCTTCGCGTGCGCATCGCCTGTTTCCTGCAAGATTTCCGGCGCGAACGCCGATAGGGCCACGCTGAAGGCCCCAGACCCGGATGGGGCAACGGGCGTCGCCGCCTGTACTGCCGCGGTCTCCCTGTCGTACCAAGGGAATGGATGCCCGGCGGCGACTGTCCGCGGGCCGCTGGCCGCCATCCTGCGATACAGGAACGCGCCCGGAAACTCGACGGCGGTGAACGCGGAAAACTGC
>DATKUQ010000530.1:0-2631 GCA_035530495.1 Burkholderiales bacterium | reverse complement strand
CTGCGCGAACTGCCGCAAGGAACCCGCGAGGGCTTGAACGACTGGCGTCGCAGCGGCTACGGCGGCCCCTGCCCACCCATCGGCCGCCACCGATATTTCTTCAAGCTATACGCTCTTGACGCGGTGCTGCCGGATCTGGGGCGCCCGACCAAGGCAATGCTGGAGAAGGCCATGAAGGGGCACATTCTCGAACAGGCAGAACTCGTGGGCACCTACCAGAAGCGGCGTTAGGCACGATCCGGTTTCGCACCGGCTGCAAATTCGCACGATCAGCTACCGGATCATCGAGCAAATTCGCCAAAACAACCGCGGCGGTCGCCGGGGTTATGACCTGAATAGACAATAGTCCTGAGAAACCGTATCTTGGCTCATCGAATGCGGCATGGGAGGTAGCAAAGTGCAGGAACCAAGGCGGTCCAATCGAAATCTCTTTATGTGCAATTGCAGCCAGCGCACAAGCCATTTCATTCCACGGACGCGGATAAGCGCGCCGGCCTGCGAATTCAAGCCTTAGCCGCGATCGGATAGCTAATGGATTCGGCCTTTTCCTTCCTGTTGCCGTGCGGAATCATCGCGCTGGCGAGCATTCCTCTCATGCTCAATCTCGTGCCGCCGAACGAGTTCTACGGCTTTCGGACACGACAAACTTTGGCCAGTCGCGAGCTGTGGTTTCGTGCCAATCGCTTCGCCGGGTGCGCACTGTTTCTCGCATCAGGGGCAAGCGCGGCCATATTCACATTTCTACCCGAATACGCATCAGGGCGCTCATTCATCGGCTTAGTCGTGTACCTTGTGCCTCTGGTCGCCGCGCTCGGTGCCAGTTTCGCGTATGTTCGCCGCGTGGGTGGCGGGGTCGAACGATGATGGCTAACCCGAACAGGTTTCACTAGGAGACATCGGTGGCTACAAAGGAAGAAGTCGCGGCGTTCATTGCGGCGGAGTTTCCGCAGACGAAGTGCGCAGTGCGGGCGGTCGGTAATGCCGGATCGACCGTGGTGCACGAAGTAGGGCTGGGCGAGCTGCGACCTGGCGGAACGGTGTCGGGGCCGGTCCTCATGGCGGTCGCAGATGTCGCGCTCTATGTGGCGATCCTCGGCGAGATAGGCATCGTTCCCTTGACGGTCACTACCAGCCTGAGCGTCAACTTCCTGCGTAAGCCGGCGGCAGGAAAAAGCATCGTCGGCGTCTGCAAGCTCATGAAGCTGGGGAAATCGCTTGCGGTGGGCGAGGTGGCTTTGTACTCCGAAGGTACGCAGGAGCCGGTGGCGCATGCCGTGGGAACCTACTCGATTCCTCCGCATTGAGCGCCGGGAGGGCGATGAAGCCCGTCCATCGTCAGAGATAAGCGGCGCCTTCGCAGGCGCGCAATCGGCGCGAAGTCGATCCGGCGACGCGTAAGGACCGGCGGGCTTTAATTCGCGTTCGGCGGAAAATCCGCGCCCAGCGTCGTCGATTCCCAGGCATCGAAATCCCCGCGCATGGAATCGAGCTTCTTGCGCGCCAGTCCGAGCGCAGCCTTGCCCAGCAGCAGGCGCAGCGGCGGGGCGTCCGACAGAGCGGCATCGATAATCGCCTGCGCGCCGCGCACCGGATCGCCGGGCTGCTTGCCGCTGCGGTTTTCGACGACCTTGCGCCGCTCGCCGGCGGTCGCGGCGTAGGCGTCGATGCGCGTCGCCGACTGCTTGATCGACGGACCCGCCCAATTGGTGCGGAATGCACTCGGCTCGACGATCAGCACGCCGATGCCCAGCGGCTTCAGCTCCGCCGCCAGAGATTCTGAAATGCCTTCCACGGCGTACTTCGTGCCGTGGTAGTAGCCCGTCGCCGCTTGACTCGTAAGGCCGCCGATCGACGAGACGTTGACGATCAATCCGCTGCGCTGCGCGCGCATGATCGGCAACACCGCCTTGGTCATGTCGATGAGCCCGAATACATTGGTCTCGAACATCGCGCGCACGGCCTCGTCCTCGCCCTCTTCGATCGCCGCGAGATAGCCGTATCCGGCGTTGTTGACGAGCACGTCGATGCGCCCGAACTTGTTTTTCGTCGCGGCGACGACTTCGTCGATCTGCGCGCGCCGGGTGACATCGAGCGGCATGACGAGTACCCGGTCGCCGTGAGCCGCGGCGATATCCGCCACTTTCGACGCATCGCGCGCCGTGACGACGGCGCGCCAGCCTCGCGCCAGAACGAGTTTCGCCAGTTCGCGGCCGAAGCCGGTGGAGCAGCCGGTAATCAGCCACACGGGATGGTCTTTATTCATCATTTTGAAAACTCCGCTGCAGGTTGAAAAGATGGCCTCTAGGTACTATGGCGCTCCGACAGGCCGGGTGCCAAATCTACACTGCGTGGGCCACAGGGAGGCGCCCGCTCATTTTTTCATCGACGCGCGCTCACGCTCGAGCAACAAGCGCCGCAGGATTTTTCCGGACGCCGATTTCGGAACCTCATCCACGATTTCTATCTTGCGTATCCTCTTGTGTGGCGCGACGCGCTCCGCGACATACGCCATGATCTCATCGGGGGTGATCGCCGATCTCGTCACGACAAATGCTTTCGGTATTTCACCCGCCTCTTCGTCCGGGCTGCCGATCACCGCCGCGTCGGCGATGGCGGGATGCGAAAGCAGCA
>DATKUQ010000529.1:0-4182 GCA_035530495.1 Burkholderiales bacterium | reverse complement strand
AACCTGGTTCCGGCGATAGGCTCGCAGTGCCGCTGCTGCTGCGGCAGAGCATCGGTTTGTTAGCCCTGACATTGGCTTACCTTTTTTACTTTCAAATCGACGTTCAGCTTCAAATCCTGAGCTTGCCATCAATATTCCCGTTGTCAGAGCAAGAAAACCCTCTAGGTGACGCAGCGCGGCCCTCGGCGGCCGGAAAGCGCCTGCTAATCGCGTGGTCGGTACTCGGTGGGGGCGACCTTGCCGGAACCAGCATAAGTGGCCAACGCGCGGGCGGCACGCGCGCCGCGCACCAAGTGTGCCATGTCTTCATCACCGGGGGAGGAGGGGCAGTCAAAACAGCTCCTGGCGTTCGTTCCTCAAGTATTTCCCGCGCGGTGCCGTTAAGGAAAGAACGACGAGTGCGGAGATGGCGATGCCAGGCAGCACCATTGCAAAACTCCCCGGACCCCTACGTGCGGAAAGCGAGCAGGATGGTGGACGGGCTTTGGACCAGCGCCAGGTACGCCAACGGGGTTGCGGACCCGAGCGGCGGGCTCCTGATTGTGGCCGGACATCCAGCAGCCATCGGGGTTTCTGCGCTCCTTCGTCCACCCGCGGATTGCGGCACGCCAACGCCGCAACATCCACTTCTTAACCTTGTGTAGACGCCGTGGCCACCGTTCATACTTCGCGTATTTCAAAGCTGAAAGCGCTGCTTATCGACGATATGCCGGAAATGCGGGCGAACCTGCGCGCGCAGTTGCAGCAACTGAGTCTTCGGGAAGTGACCCAGGCCTCTTCCGCGAAAGAGGCGCTGAAAGCGATTTCCGAGCAGGCAAGCGCGCGACCGTTCGACTTGGTGATGTGCGATTACAACCTGGGCGGGGACACCAACGGTCAGCAATTGCTCGAGCACGTGCGGGGAAAGAACCTGCTCCTGCCGCTCACCATCTGGTTCATGGTCACCGCGGAATCCAGCTATGACTACGTGGCATCGGCCAGCGACTTCGCGCCCGATGACTACCTCATCAAACCGTTTACGGCGGCCAACCTTGAGAGCCGGCTGATGCGCCACTTTGAGCGGCAGGATGCATTTGGGCCAGCGCTAAAGAAGATGGCCGGGGGGGACCTGGAAGGCGCGGCCGCCGAATTCAGCCGGCTAGTCGAAGCGGGGTCCAAGTTCACCATGGATGCGCTTCGCCTGAAAGCGCGCAGCCTGACCGGGCTCAATCGTCACAACGAGGCCAAAGCGGTATTCGCGCAAGCCTTGTCGATTCGGCAAGGGGTGCCCTGGGCGGAGCTCGGATTCGCGAGGGCATTGCGCGACGCCGGCGACCTGGATAAGGCAAGCGCCGCGGCGACGGCCGTTGCCCTGGCCAATCCAACGCTGGTCGGGGCCCATGAGCTTTTAGCCGAAATCCACCAGGCTCGCGGGGACGAATCCGAAGCGCTCGAGGCGCTGGGTAGGGTGGAAAGCATCGTGCCTTCGGCCAAGCGCTCGCGCGCGCTCGGGGAAATGGCCGTTCGTGTGGGAAATATGGAAGTGGCAAAGACTGCTTACGCCAAGGTTGTCGCGGCCACGCGCAGCTCGGTCACCAGGAACCCGTATGACAACGCCGCCCTGGCCCAGATTTACCTGGACACCGGAGACTCGGCGAAGGCGCTGGAAGTGCTGAAACCGGTACAGTCTCATGGCGAAACCGGGTTTCAGTCGGTTGCAGCCGCGGTGCAGGCGCGCGCTCACCGGGAGATGGGCAACGGCAAAGCGGCAACTGCCGCGCTGGAGCGCGCGCTCCAGCTTGCGAAGGACGCAGGCCCCGAGGCCGCCCTGGCCGTATCCAAGGCCTGCTTTGCTCTGGGCAAAGACGCAGAAGGCGAACGCCTCGTTACGGCCGCAGTGCGTGCCAACCACGAGGACGAACAGCTGCTGGCCTCGGCCCGGAAGGTGCTCAAAGACGCCGGCCGGGAGGAAGGGACCAGCCGCCTTGTCGACGCGCAGGTGCAGGAAATGCTCGGGCTGACCGAGCGGGCACTGGCTCTGGCGAAGAAAGCCGAGCTCGGCGAAGCCCAGGCGATTATCGCCGAAGCGGTTGCCGGCTTGCCCAACAACGTCGGCGTGCTGGTTGCCGCCGCACAAATCAACCTGCTGTTTCTCTCGCAGAGAGGCTTGGATGTCGAGGTGGCGACCCGGGTGCGCGGGTATCTGGAAACGCTTGAGAAGCTCGTCCCGGGCGCCGAACGCGTGGTCAAGATGGCGGCGTTCTTCAAGGAACTTTTGCTCAAATCCCGCGCCGGAGCCGGTGCATGAAAGACGCCCTCGTAGCCACCGTCGTGCACGACCTTAAAAACGCCCTGTCATCGCTGACATCGAGCACCGGGGATATTGCGGGGCGCGCCGCCGGCTCGGAGCTTGAACTCGATGCGACGAGGCTCCACGCCACCACCGTAGCGCTGTCGCAGCGCTTGGTCGGGTTTCTGACAGTGTATCGGTCCGCACAGGCAGGGCTATCGGCGCAACTGCGCGACCACACACCCGAGGATTTCCTGCGTGAGGTCGCCGCAGGGCTGGTATTGCCGCCCGAAGCGGTGGGCATAAATGTGGCTGAGTGCGAAGATGGCGCGCCGTTCTGGTTCTTCGACGACTACCTCACGCGCATGGCGCTGGAAGCCGCGGTGCATAACGCACTGCGATTCGCCAGGAGCGAGGTTGTCCTCGCCTGCGCTGTGCGCAACGGATTTCTCGTCTTCTCGGTTGCCGATGACGGGCCCGGGCTGGGCGCGGACGCGGAGCCTTCAACGGGGCTGGGCACGGTGCTGTGCCAGGCAATCGCCCGGGCGCACACCCATGGCGAGCGCACCGGAAAGGTTGTACTGGGAAACCGCCCCGAGGGAGGGGCTTTGTTCGAACTGTGGCTGCCATGACAAATGAAGTGACGATTGATGGGGTCGAAATCGCGCTGCCGGCGCGCCCGGGCGTGCTGGCCGAGCTGTCTACGGAACTCGAGGCCGAGGAGCCGGACTTCGGGAAAGTGTCGGCGCTGGTCAACAGCGACCTCGGTCTGGCCGCCGAGGTGGTGAGGACCGCCAACAGCCCTTACTTCGGCGTCTCCGGGCGCATCGCCAGTGTCCGGCAAGCCATCAATTTCCTTGGGCTCTCGCAGGTGTTCAACCTGGTCACCGAAGTGATGCTGCGCCGGGTGTTTCCCGCAAATGACCCACTCATGGACGCGCTGTGGGACACCTCGACCAAGCGTGCGGGTCTCATGGCGCGACTGGCGCGTAACACCTCCGTGCCGGTCGAGCGCGCCTACACGGCAGGGCTGTTCGCGGATTGCGGCGTCGCGGTGCTCGCCGAACTGGTTCCAAATTACCGCCTGACCTGGCAGCGTACGCGCTGGCTGCCCGACGCACCGTGGATAGAGCGGCTTGAGCACCTTATCGACCACCCCGCGGTCAGCGCCTCGCTGGTGGAGCAATGGGGGCTTCCCGAGGAAATCGCGCAGGCGGTAAGGCTGCATCACGACATCGGTGGATTGGATGCTCCGCCGGTCCCCGCGCGCACCCGGAGTCTCGTCGCCTTGTCCGTGCTTGCCAACTTCGTACTGGTGCAGGCGCTGTCGCAGGATGCATCGCTGTGGGAGGCGCCGTTCAGCAAAGCGTGCGCGATACTCGACGTGCCGCTGATGGTCGCACAGACATGGGCTGAGCAAGCAAGCTCGCTCCTTGAAAGCCCTTGCTAAGGGGGGCGCCTGTAGGGTCGATAACCGCCGTGGCGCGCCCCTCAACATGAATGAAAGGCCCGGTAGTGAGCACCACGGGATTCGGCGTCCAGGCCGGATTGACCGGCCCTAGGGTCTGTTGACATTCAGCACATGGGCGCGACGCGGGTCATTTGGGATGCAGCGCAAGGCGCGAGGAGTGCCGTTTGGCTAGCCAAACAAGCGACGAGCAACGCCGCGCTGTGCCTGCGCGTGTGCCCTCGGTGGAGCGCAACGGCAGCAGCCGTTGCGCTGTATCCCCCGTCCCTTCGGGTTGCCTCCAAATGCGGCGCCTGCGGTGAATGTCAACAGACCCTAGGCTCCGGCCCGCCGCAACTGCGCCAGCGCCGCCGCGACGACATTGTCCACGGTGAAGCCGAATTCCTGCTGCAGGGCTTTCAGCGGCGCCGACGCGCCGAAGGTGTGCATGCCGATCATCGCGCCG
>DATKUQ010000528.1:0-2516 GCA_035530495.1 Burkholderiales bacterium | reverse complement strand
AAATTGGATCTAAAATTATTATTATTGTTCATCCATATTGCTACTTATATACTGTTTAATAGGAGACAATATGTCACCAGGCGCTACCGCGGCGCAGTCTAAATTGGGATGCTCATAGACCAATGAGTTGCTTATAATGGAGTATTCGTATACTATCTAATACTACCGTCAACCGGTTGGGAACCGTGGCGGCCCACTCGCCCTAAGGAGAACAAAATTATGCTTTTCCCGGATTTTTTCGAGGCCGCACCCCGGATCACGGTGCGCGACCCGCTCGCCACGTTTCTCGGCGCGGCAGAGGACGGGATCATCGAATACCGCTACGCCGACACGGTCAAGCTCGCCGGGCATTCCTGCCCCACCGTAGCCTCGGCCTACCTGATGACCCGGGCGGCGCTGACCGCGCTCTACCCCGATACGCTCCCCGAACGCGGCGGCTTACGCGTCGAATTGCGCGAGGACAAGCTGGAGGGCGTAACCGGCGTTGTCGCCAACGTCGCCAGCCTGGTCACCGGCGCGACGCAGGACACCGGCTTCAAAGGCATCGGCGGGCGCTTCGACCGACGCAGGCTGTTGTTCTTCGGCGCGGATATCCCCGGCCAGATGCGCTTTACCCGCACCGATACCGGCGCCGCCGTCAACGTAAGCGCGCGGCTCGACCGCGTGCCGGCCGATCCCCGCATTCCCCTGCTCCTGCCGCGCTGCCTCGCCGGCACCGCTACGGCCGACGAAGCAACCCTTCTCCAGTCTTTGTGGCAAGACCGGGTAAGGACGCTCCTCGTTGAGCGCGCCGACGACCCAGACTTAATCGCTGTTCAAAATACGTAACTGCAATACAGCTCGCCATACAGCGCGCCGACGCAGGCGAGGACCGGCGTGCCGACCGAGATCCATGTCCATCCTCGGCCGAAGTGATCGCGGATAAGCGCACAGCGACTCCCTCGCATCCATTGTGTCATCCGCTCCAATGTCGTGTTGCCTGGCGCATCGGCGCTCAGCATAGTCTGGACGTTTGCGATTTTTGAACAGGTATGTATAATACATGTTACGCGTACACGTAACCTGATCCAAACGCAATATCCGCTATACCGCTTTAATCACCGGATCGCCGGTCCGACTCCAGCGGTGCATCATTGCGTCTTGATGGCGGAATCCTAATTTATGCGTTTGCGCACTATAGTGGCTCACCCGGGGCCGGACTCATTTGACGCCGGAAAGGACTAGGAATACCGCATGGCAAATTCAGCGAGTAGCGGCAAGAAGCAGGTCCCGATCTACTGCTACCAGTGCGTCTCGGGCCCCGACCTGATGAAAGTCGAGGTGGAGAACGGGGTCGCCACGCGCATCGAATCGAACTGGGACATTCGCAGCCAGCATCCCGGCGGCGGGCGCGTCTGCGTCAAGGCTTACGGCCTGATCCAGAAGACCTACAACCCGAACCGGGTGAAGCAGCCGATGAAGCGGACCAACCCGAAAAAGGGCCGCAACGAGGACCCCGGCTTCGTGCCGATCGGCTGGGCTGAAGCGTTCGAGATCGTCGGCGCGAAGCTGCGCGGACTGCGCGCCAAGGGGCTGACCGACGAATCCGGGTTTCCGCGTCTCGCCGTATCGAGCGGCGGCGGCGGCACGCCGGTGCAATACATGGGCACTTTCCCCGCCTTCATGGCCGCCTGGGGTCCGGTCGATCAGGGCTTCGGCGCGGGACAGGGCGTGAAGTGCTACCACTCCGAGCATCTGTACGGCGAGCTCTGGCACCGCGCCTTCATCGTCTCGCCGGACACGCCCTACGTGAACTACATCATCAACTGCGGCAACAACGTCGAGGCCTCGGGCGGCGTTGCCGGCGTCTGGCGCGAGGCGGACGCGCGCGTGCGCGGCGCCAAGCGCGTGCAGGTCGAACCGCATCTGTCCATCACCGGCGCGGTCTCGGCCGAGTGGGTGCCGATCAGGCCGAAGACCGACGCCGCGTTCCTGTTCGGGCTGATCCACCGCATCCTGCACGAGCGCAAATGGGAGGAAATCTGCGACCTGCCCTACCTCAGGCAGCGGACCAATTCGCCCTATCTGATCGGCCCGAACGGCTGGTTCCTGCGCGATGCGGCGAGCGAAAAGCCGCTGATCTGGGACCTTGCCGAGGGCAAGGCCAAGCCTTACGACGCCGACATAGTCGAGCCGGCGCTTGCGGGAACCTTCAGGGTATCGGGCATCGAGATCGGACCGGACGATGCGCGCTGGAGCCACGAGGGCGTCGAGGCGCAGCCGGCGTTCCAGAAGATGCTCGATCATATGCGCGCGTTCAATCCGGACTGGGCGGCCGAGGAATGCGGCGTGCCGGCGGCGACCATCCGCCGCATCGCCGACGAATTCGTCGCGGCTGCCTGCATCGGCCAGACGATTGAAATCGAAGGGCGCACCCTGCCCTTCCGCCCGGTCGCAGTCATGCTCGGCAAGGGCGTATGCAACGGCTGGGGCGCCTATCAGTGCGTGTGGTCGCAGAAGATCCTCGCCATCCTGAT
>DATKUQ010000527.1:0-16288 GCA_035530495.1 Burkholderiales bacterium | reverse complement strand
GGGCTGCACCGCCTCGGCCAGCCACGCGCCCTCGGCGGGCGCGAATGGTCCCGCCGACCCCGCCTGCCCACGGCCGAAGCCGCCGATGAGCGTCGCAGCCAGGATCGCAACCGGGTTCGCCGTGAACACCAGGATCAGGCTCACCGCCACCAGTGCCGCCTGGTAGGCCAGCAGGAAGCTGCGCCTGCCCCAGCGATCCGTCGTCACGCCGACCAGCAGGCTGAGCAGCCCGGCGCCCAAGCCGCCCAGACCGAGCAGCGCGCCGATATGCTCGGCGCTCCAGCCCATACGGTCGAGGTACAGGGCGAAGCCGACCAGGAGCGCGCCCTGGCTGATGCTGCGCAGAAAGCGCGCTGCCAGCAATCTGCGCGTTGCGGGATGGAACGGTGTGTGACTGCGCTGCAGGCCAACCAAGGTGACGAAGACCGGTAAGCGGGAACACTGCCATTGTGGAATAAAGACGGCGCTTTCAGGAAGAATTCGTACGACCCGGTGCCAGCGTCAATCGCCGTCCGACCGGACCAGCCGATTCCAGGCGATCGCCACATACAGGCCACACAGGCTGCCCAGGAATCCGCCCGCGACGCAGTGGCTCGACGGGCAGCAAGGGGTCGCTATGGAGATATCCGCATAGCGACCCCGAGCGGGCAGATTGACCAACCGATTGCGGCCGTTCAAACCGGGTTCTTCGGTAGCAAGATAACGGTATGCCAGAACGATTGCAGGCGGACCGGGGGGGCCTGCATTTTTGTGCCAAGAATGACGGCCCCCTACTCCGCCATTTACAGGGTGCTGTGTTGATTTACATGTCCGACTGCCGCATGTTTAATACAGACAGCGTTGTCCGAGCCAAGTGGCACCAAATACTTCGGTACAGAGCAGCCATTGAGACGCCTAGGTTCTTTGCCTCTCGTTGCGAGCGGCGACGAACGCGCAAATCGCCGTCGCCAAGGCCATCAGATACCAGGTAATGGCGTAGCCGAGGTGGTGATTGGGAAAGTGGATCACGGTAAGGCCGCCGACCGGCCATCCCTTTTGCTCCGGCTGCGCATCTGCGTCGATGAAATAAGGGGCGACCGTGCCGGCCGGCAATCCCTTGGCCGCCGCGATCGCGGCGACGTCGCGCGAGTACCAGAGCCCTTTGGCCGGTCGATTGGGACGGAGGAATCCTCCCCCGGGTTCCGTCAAGCGCAGCAGCCCGGTGATCGTCACCTCGCCGGTCGGCCGCTTCAAAGTCCGGAAACTCGTCGATTCGGGCAACGCCGATGGCAGGTAACCGCAGTTGACCAGCACGATGAAGCCGCGGTCGGTCCGCAGCGGCGTCATCAACCAGAATCCGTAACCCAAGCGGCTGGTTCCGCGCACCAGCGTCTCGTCGGTGTTCAGATACGTTCCGGTAGCCCGGACGTGCAGATACCGATCATGACCGGCACCGATCCGCGGCCACTCGCCTGGGCCGGGCGCCGCGACCGGCGACGCATGAACGCGCGAGCGGACGTCGGCTATCAACTTCAGCTTCCAGTCGAGACGCCGGACCTGCCAGTTGCCGAGCTGGATGAAGCCGGCGAAGACCAGAACGGCCAGCGCGCCCCAGACGAGCCGATGCCGCTTGGGGGCGCGGCGTCCGCCCGCGAAGCGAACGGCAAGCGCGGGCGGCCGCGTCACGCCCCCAGGTGGTGGTGCACGTACTGGGGCGACATCGGCATCATGTTGGCGTTCTCGTTGTACATGACCCAGAATGAGGCGCCCAGCACGACGACCACGAGGACCACGGTAAAGATCAGGGCCAACATGTTCCAGCCGCCCTCCGAGCTGGTGTCCATGTGCAGAAAATAGACTATGTGCACCACGATCTGCACGACGGCCAGCGCCATCACGATGAGTATCGCCACCTCCTTGTTCCGGATGACGTGGTCCATGACCAGCCAAAAGGGGATGACCGTGAGAATCGCCGCCAGAACGAATCCCGTCAGATAACCCTTCAGGGTTCCGTGCGCGATCGCATTACCGTCATCGTGTCCGTGGCCAGCGGGGGTGACGGCATGCGCCTGGGACTCTTCGGACGGGCGGCTCATCGCAGGACTCCTACCAGATAGACAAAACTGAAAACTCCGACCCAGACCAGATCCAGGAAGTGCCAGAACATACTGAGACAATACAGACGCCGTCGATTATCCTCGGTCAGTCCGTACTTCCCCACTTGCACAAACAAGGTGATCAGCCAAATGATGCCGAAAGTCACGTGCAAGCCGTGGGTTCCCACGAGGGTGAAGAACGAGGAGAGAAACGCACTGCGATCCGGCCCGGCGCCCTCCATCACTAAGTGGCTGAACTCGCTGACCTCGAGTCCGACGAAAGCCGCCGCGAACAATCCTGCCACTGCCAGCCAGGCGAGCGTCGCCCGCTTGCGGTCCCTGGCCATCTCCAGCATCGCAAAGCCAAATGTCACCGAAGAAAGCAGCAACATCGCCGTGTTGATCGCCAATCCCGTCAGGTCGAACACGTCCTTGCCGGACGGTCCGGCCGCGTAGTTGGTGCCGAGAACCGCAGTGCAGGCGAAGAGCGACGCGAAGATGAAACAGTCGCTCATCAGATAGATCCAGAAACCCAGCAATGTGCCGTTTTCCGGATGTGGCTCTTCCGCGCAGTAGAACTCCGGTGCGGGCGAATTCACGGTATCGAGTGCAGTCGTATTCATGATGCGGAAACCTGTGCCGATAGTTGCCGGCTATAGGCCTGTTCGACGCGGACCACTTCTTCCGCCGCAATATTGTAATCACGGTGGTAGTTGAAGCTGTGCCCGATCGCCACGGCGACGAGGGCCGCGAACGACGCCGCTGCCAGCCACCACATGTACCAGATAAGGCCGAAGCCGCAGGCAAAGGCCAATGCGGCCAGGATGACACCCGCGCCCGTGTTCTTCGGCATGTGGATCGGTCTGAAGCCTTCCGTCGGCCGTTTGTAGCCGCGCTGCTTCATATCCGCCCAGGCGTCGCGCTCGTGAACCCTCGGGGTGAACGCGAAGTTGTATTGCGGCGGCGGCGACGACGTCGACCATTCCAGGGTACGGCCGTCCCAGAGGTCCCCGGTGTGATCGCGCAGCGCTTCGCGGTTGCGGATGCTGACGACGATCTGAATAAGAAACGCCGCAATACCCAACAGAATCAGGAATGCGCCGAGCGCTGCGATTTGGAACCAGATCTGCAGGCTCGGGTCCGTGAAGTGGCTGAGCCGGCGGGTCACGCCCATCAGGCCGAGCACGTACAAGGGCGTGAACGCGACCCAGAAGCCTACCAGCCAAAACCAGAAGGATACTTTCCCCCAGAACGGGTCGAGCCGGAATCCGAAGGCCTTCGGAAACCAATAGTTGATGCCGGCAAACGCGCCGAACACCACGCCGCCGATGATCACGTTGTGAAAATGCGCGACCACGAACAGGCTGTTGTGGAGCAGGAAGTCGGCCGGGGCCACCGATAACATCACGCCGGTCATGCCGCCGATCGTGAAAGTGAATAGGAAACCTATCGTCCACAGCATGGGTACGTCGAAGCGGACGCGGCCGCGGTACATCGTGAACAACCAGTTGAAGATCTTAACGCCGGTCGGAATCGAGATGATCATCGTCGCCAGGGCGAAGAAGGAATTGACGTCCGCACCCGAGCCCATCGTGAAGAAATGGTGCAGCCAGACCAGGTAAGACAAGATCATTATGGCGACGGTCGCGTAGACCATCGACGAGTAACCGAACAGAGGCTTGCCCGAGAACGTCGCGACAATTTCCGAGTACACGCCGAATATCGGCAGGATCAGGATGTAGACCTCCGGATGCCCCCAGATCCAGATCAGGTTGATATACATCATGACGTTGCCGCCGAGATCGTTGGTAAAGAAATGCGTGCCGAGGTAGCGATCCATCGACAGGAGCGCGAGCGATGCCGTGAGGATCGGAAAGGCCGCGACGATCAGGGCGTTGGTGCACAACGCCGTCCACGTGAAAATCGGCATTTTCATCAGGGTCATGCCGGGCGCGCGCATCTTGAGGATGGTCACGACCATGTTGATTCCCGACAGCAGCGTGCCGACGCCTGCGATCTGTAAGCCCCAGATGTAATAGTCGACGCCGACCCCGGGGCTCTGCCTCAACTCCGACACCGGCGGATACGCGAGCCAGCCCGTGCGCGCAAAATCACCAATGAAGAGCGACAGCATGAACAGTATCGCGCCGGCGACGGTCATCCAGAAGCTGAAATTGTTCAGGAACGGGAAGGCGACGTCCCGCGCACCGATCTGCATCGGCATGACGAAGTTCATGAGTCCGACGATGAGCGGCATCGCAACGAAAAAGATCATGATGGCGCCGTGCGCTGTGAAAATCTGATCGTAGTGGTGCGGCGGCAGATACCCCATGTTGCTGCCGAAGGCGATGGCCTGCTGGGACCGCATCATGATGGCGTCGGCAAAGCCCCGTAGCAGCAACACGACGGCGAGCACGATGTACATGATGCCGATCTTCTTGTGATCGATGCTCGTGAACCATTCGCGCCACAAATAGCCCCATTTTCCGTAATACGTCACGGCTCCCAGCAACATGATTCCAAACACGGCGACGACGACGAAGGTCCCAACCAGGATCGGGCTGTCGTAGGGGATGGCGCTCCAGGTCAAGCGTCCGAACACAAAATGCAATAATGCGGAACGGTCGTGCATCGTCAATGACCTTTCTAATTGAATCAGTTCGCCGAAGCCTTGCCCACGTCTTCGGCGGCGTGCGTCGACGGGTGGCTGGAGGCGTCAGTCCCCGGACAGGGGGCGGCCGCCAGCGGCGTCAATCGCCATCATCCGGCCCATGCACATCTGCTTGGGATCCACGCAGCGGTTGAGAATCCGGGTGTAAAGATCGTGCTCATAGCTTGCGTAGCGATGGACCGGTTCCGCGCGGCTCGGCTGCGCGAGCTCCTCGTAGGCCGCGCGATCGAGATCGCCGCCGCCGGCCTTGATCTGCGCGACCCATTGCTTGAAATCGGCATCGCTCATGCCAAGAAAGCGAAATCGCATGTCGGTGAAACCCGACCCACTGTAGTTGGCCGAGAATCCCTTGTAGTCGCCAGGCTTATTGATCACCGCATGCAGTTGCGTCTGCATGCCGGGCATGGTGTAGATCTGACCCACCAGCGCCGGAACGAAAAAAGAGTTCATCATGGTCGTGGAGGTGAGCCTGAACTCGATCGGCACGTTGACCGGCGCCGCCATCTGATTCACCGTGGCGATGCCGTAGTCGGGGTAAAAAAACAGCCACTTCCAGTCGAGCGACACCACGTCGACTCTAAGCGGCTTGGCATTCTCGGACACGGCGTTGCGGTAATCGGCGGAACTGACCGGACGATAGGGATCCAACTGGTGCGTGCCGATCCACGTCATCGCGCCGAGCGCGATGACGATCAGCAGCGGCGCCGCCCAAACCACGAGTTCGAGCTTCGTCGAATGCTCCCATTCGGGGTCATACGCGGCGCTTTTCGCGGCTGCGCGGTAGCGCCAGGCGACGACCGCGATGGCAATCAGCACCGGCACGATGATCAGCAGCATCAGCACGACCGAGGCAATCATCATATTGCTCTGCCGCATCGCAACCGCACCTGCCGGATGCAGCAGAACCATATTGCAACCGCCGAGCATCAGCGCCAAAGGTGCCAACAGACAACTACGGGGAACTTTCAAGGACAAGCCACATCTGTTTGCATCTGGAAAGATAGTATTATATGAGCATCGTTGCGATCAGGCGATGTCATGTCCATCATTCAGGCAAATCCAACCATTCATTCCCCTTCTCTTGGACGGAGCAGATCCGCGCGCGATCACGACGTTTCGCCGGGGGACATCGCGATCGGGGTCGTGATCGGCCGCATCTCCGAGTTCTTCGATTTCTTCGTGTTCGGAATCGCCTGTGTCCTCGTTTTCCCGTCGGTGTTCTTTCCATTTGCGAGCCAGATGGACGGCACGTTCTACTCTTTCGCTATTTTCGCCCTGGCTTTCATCAGCCGGCCGATCGGTTCGCTGTTCTTCAAGCTGCTCCACCAGCATTACGGTCGCGGCACCAAGCTGACGATCGCGCTGTTCCTGCTGGGAAGCACGACGGCCGGCATCGCCTTCGTCCCGGGCTACGCGTCGCTGGGAGATACCGCGGTCATTTTGTTGGTGGTGCTCCGCCTTGGTCAAGGCTTCGCAATCGGCGGCAGTTGGGATGGTTTGCCGTCGCTGCTCGCGCTGAACGCGCCGGCCGAGCGCCGCGGCTCGTACGCGATGATTCCGCAGCTGGGCGCGCCGATAGGCTTCATCGTTGCGGCGGCCCTGTTCGCATATCTGCAAGGGAGCCTCTCGCCGTCCGAGTTTATCCAATGGGGTTGGCGCTACCCGTTCTACGTCGCGTTCGCGATCAACGTGGTCGCCCTGTTTGCGCGTTTGAGGCTCGTCATTACGCCGGAGTTTTCGGCCTCGATGAAGAGCCGCGAACTCGATCCGTCGCCGGTTGGGGAATTGGTGCGCATGCAAGGGCGCAACATCGCGCTCGGCGCGTTCGTGCCGCTCGCGAGTTACGCGTTGTTCCACCTGGTCACGATCTTCGCGCTCTCCTGGGCGCTTCTGTTTACCAAACAGTCCACCGTGACGTTCCTGATCGTCCAGATCATCGGCGCGGCGGTGGCCGTGCCCTGCATGATCCTTTCCGGCATGATCGCGGATCGCATCGGACGTCCGAGGACGCTGGCGATCTTCGCAGTCCTGATCGCCGTCTACAGCGGCTGGACACCGGTGCTGCTCTCTGGGGGAACCACGGAGGGCTACCTGTTCATCGTCCTCGGCTTCGCCCTGCTGGGTTTTTCCCACGCCCAGGCTGCCGGCGCCGTGAACTCCAGCTTCCGCAGCTATTTCCGCTACACCGGAGCGCTGATCACCTCGGATCTGGGCTGGCTTCTCGGCGCCGCCTTCGCGCCGCTGGTGGCGCTGGCACTCGCGGAGTACCTCGGCGTCGGCTATGTCGGCCTATATCTGCTGTCGGGAGCGCTCGGCACCTTGGGCGCGCTATGGGTCAGCCGCGCCGATATTCGCGTGGAGGAATCGTAAGCCCGGCCTTGCGCGAAGCGTTTGCGCGGCAGGACGATTGCCAAGTTATCTCGGAACTCCTAGCGGCCCCAAATATGTAAGCTGGCTTGGTAAGGCCGCAGCCGGACACCCGCCACTCGTTTGGCGCCGGTTGTACGGCCGGATTGGCCGACGTCCGGACCCTGGCGCCAAGTTCCTGATTTCTCACTCCTCGGCCAATTCCGCCGTTCACTGATTAATTACGAATCGAATGCGGCGATCAAACAGTCCGCTATGGTAAGAGAGACCTGACATTCATCGATGCATCCTTATCGAACATCCCACTGATAAAAGCTAGCTAAGGCTCCGACCCGGCCGCCCGACTGGAGAAGCCGCAGGGTGGGCGAAACCGGGCGGCAACATTGCCACTTGCGCTCCGCGCCGAAAGTATATATGATGCTCATCATATTCACTTCGCCACTACGGCCATGACAAGAACCGCCCCCAACCGCAAGGAAGCCACGCACGAACGCATTGTCGATGCCGCATCGCGCGCCATCCGGCGCAGCGGCTACGGCGGCACCGGCGTCGCCGACATCATGAAGGACGCCGGCCTGACGCACGGCGGCTTCTACGCCCACTTCGACTCGCGCGAGGCGATGCTCGCCGAAGCCGCGGACCGCGCCGGCGCCGAAGGCGTGGCCACTCTGGCGCAAATCGCCGCCGCCGCGCCGCCGCCGGACGCGCTGCGGGCGCTGCTGCGCGCCTACCTGTCGAAGGCGCACGTCGACGGCGCCGAAACCGGCTGCCCGATCGTGGCGCTCGGCTCGGAAATGCCGCGCCAGGCGCCCGAAGTGCGGCGCGCGGCCACGCGCCACATCAAGGAGATGATCGACCTCGTCGCACGCCAGTCGCCCGATTGGGGGCAGCCGGGCGCGCACGAGCGCGCGCTCGTCACCGTGGTCACGATGGTCGGCGCACTGCTGCTGGCGCGCGCCGTCGACGACCCCAAGCTTTCCGACTCGCTGCGCAAGGCGGCGCTGAAGCAACTCACTCCCGCCGGCGACTGACGCTACCCGCACCCCGCCTCGTTTTTGCACTCGGCCACATATATGACGCATATCATAATTAGGACCCTCCAATGAACCACGTCGCCACCGCCCTCCGCCCCCGCCCCGACCAGGTCGCACACGCCTTCCTGACGCCGCGCGCGCCGCAGCAGCGCGAGGCGCTCGCGCTAGCTGGCGGCGAGGCGCTGCGCATCGCCACGCCGGAAGGCGAAGTCGCGCTGCAGCGCGCCGGCACCGGCCCGGCGGTACTGCTGCTGCACGGTTGGGAGGGCCAGGCTGCGGACCTCGCCGCGTTCGCGCCGCCGCTGCTTGAAGCGGGTCACGCCGTATTTGCGATGGACCTGCCGGCGCACGGCGCCTCGGCGGGGCAGTACTCGTCGATACCCCAAGCGGCTCGCGCGCTGCGCGCGGTGGGCGCGGCGCTCGGTCCGCTGCACGCTGTGATCGCGCACTCGGTCGGTTCGGCGGTGCTGGCCGAAGCGCTGCACGCCGGGCTGGCGGCGCAGCGTGCGGTGCTGGTCTCCGCCCCCGCCTACTACGAAAATTATGCACGCGGCTTCGCCGCCGCCGCGGGTCTGGACGCCGAGGGCACAGATGCGATGCTCGCGCTGCTTGGCGACGCGATGGGCGTCGACGTGCGCGAGATTTCGCTGCCGCGGCGCGCGCCGCAACTGCGCCAGCCGGCGCTGTTCATTCACTCGAGCGACGACCGCGTCGTCGCGATCGAAGACAGCCTGGCCAGCGCCGCCGCCTGGCCGGGTGCGCGCCACCTGCGCGTCGAAGGCCTGGGCCACCGGCGCGTCCTCGCCGACCCGACGGTCGTCACCGCTGCAATCGAGTTCGTCACCACCACGCACTGAAAGGGAATGCCGATGATGATCAAAGGTTCTGTCGCGCTCGTCACGGGCGCCAACCGCGGCCTAGGCGCCGCCTTCGCGCGCGGCCTGCTTGCCGCCGGCGCGGCCAAGGTCTACGCCGCGGCACGCGACCCCGCCGCCGTGACGCTGCCCGGCGTTGAGCCGGTGCGTCTGGACGTAACGCAGCCGGAACAAGTTTCCGCGCTCGCGCGCGACCTGACCGACGTGACGCTGCTCATCAACAACGCCGGCATCGGCGAGTTCGGGCCGCTGCTCGCGCCGGGCGCGATCGAAGCCCTGCAGCGCCAGATCGAGACCAACGCCATCGGCCCGCTGCGGCTGGTGCAGGCCTTCGCGCCGGTGCTGGCTAAGAACGGCGGCGGCGCCGTCGTCAACATGCTGTCGGTGCTCGCCTGGCTGACGCTGCCGGGCAGAAGCGGCAGCTACAGCGCCTCCAAGGCCGCCGCTTGGGCGCTGAGCAACGCGCTGCGGCAGGAACTGAAGGCGCAGCACACCGAGCTGCTGGCCGTGCACGCCGGCCTCATCGACACCGACATGGCACGCGCCGCCCAGGGAACGAAGATCGCTCCCGACGACGTGGTGCGACAGGCGATCGCCGCGCTCGAAGCCGGACAGTCCGAACTGCTGGCCGACGCGACCTCGCGCAACGTGCATGCCGGCCTCGCGGCCGAACCGCCCGTGTACCTGGACGCGGGCGCGTGAACGGCGCGCCGCCGGCCGCGGCTTTGGCCGTCACCCTCCGAGACGCGGCCGGAGCCCCTGACCACCGCCCGGATCAAATGACTCAAGCCGCAGCAGATCGCGCCGTCGACCCACTGCTCACGGTGCCGATCCTGCCGACGCTGGTGCGATTTGCGCTGCCGAACATGGGCGCGATGCTGGCGACTGCCCTGGCGGCTATCGCCGAGACGACCTATGTCGGCAAGCTCGGCGTGGCCCCACTGGCCGGGATGGCGCTCGTATTTCCAATGGTGATGCTGCAGACGATGCTTTCGGGCGGTGCAATGGGCGGCGGAGTATCGTCCGCCGTGAGCCGTGCGCTCGGCGCCGGAAGCAGCGCGCGCGCGAACGCCCTTGCCGTGCACGCGCTGTGGATCGGCTTGTCGGGCGGAGCGCTGTATACAGTGCTGATGCTCGCCTTGGGGCCTGCGATGTTTGCGGCGCTAGGCGGCCACGGCGAGGCGCTGGTGCAGGCGGTCGCGTACTCCAAGGTTGCGTTTGTCGGGTCGATCGGCGTCTGGCTCATGAACACCTTCGCATCGGTGATCCGCGGCGCAGGGAACATGCCGGTGCCGTCGGCGACTTACTTTGCGGTCTCCGTGCTGCAGGCGCTGGTGGGCGGCGCACTGGGTCTTGGCTGGGGACCGTTTCCCCGGCTGGGCATGCCGGGCGTTGCGGCCGGCCAAGTGGTCGCGTACGCGCTGGGTGCAGTGTTCCTGTATTCCTACCTGCGTTCGCGCCGTTCGCGCGTCCGGCTGTCGGTGCGCGCGACGACGCTGCGGCGTGAACTGATGCGCGACATTCTGAAAGTGGGTGCAGTTGCATGCCTCTCGCCGCTGCAGACGGTGCTGACGATCCTGATTCTCACCCGGCTCGTCGCGCAATTCGGCACCACTGCGCTGGCCGGCTACGGTATCGGCACCCGGCTCGAATTCCTGCTGATACCCATCGGATTCGCCATCGGCGTGGCATCGGTGCCGCTGGTGGGCATGGCAATTGGCGCCCACAAGATCGCTCGCGCCCGGCGCGCGACCTGGATCGCGGCGACACTCGCAAGCGCCTTACTCGGCGCACTTGGGCTTGCGGTGGCTATCGCCCCGAACTTGTGGACCCTTCAGTTCACGCAAGACCCGCAGGTGCTCGCTGCGGCCGCGCTCTACTTTCACTGGGCGGGCCCTTGCTATGCACTGTTCGGACTCGGGCTTTGTCTTTATTTCTCATCGCTCGCTGCCGGCAGGGTCGGCGGCCCGGTACTGGCCGGCACGCTGAGGCTGGTCCTGATTGCGATCGGCGGCTGGATTCTCGCGGCCGCACATACGCCGCCGTGGACGATATTCGCGCTGGTCGCACTCGGGATGGCTGCCTACGGGATCGCGTCGGTTGTCGTGGTGCGGTACACGATTTGGGGCATGGAGATTTGAGAAGCGAAAAATAATCGCGGCGCGCTTCTTACCTTTACGTTGATTACCTTAAGGACTGAATTGTTATGAAGATGCAAGGTTCAATCGAGTTTACCGTTACCGAGCGGACCAAAGACCGCGTCGTCTCGGAGATGCCCGTTACCGCCGGTGTCAAGAATCCATTCGGCGTTGTTCAGGCTGGCGCAATGCTGTGGCTTGCCGATGTGACTGCAACCATTCTCGTCATGGACTCGGATCAGCCGTCGGAAGGCATGAAAGGGTTCCCGCTCGCTATAAGCCTAAACGCCAATTTCCTCGGCAATCAGAAAGAGGGTTCGTTCAAGGCCGTTTCCACTTATGTGAAGCGCGGTCGTACGGTGAGCGTCGTTCGCACGGCTGTCTGCGGCGCCGGAGACAAAATCGTTGCAGATGTCACCACGAGTCACGTCCTCTCGAAATGAGAAGACCCGGAGCTGAGGTACCGCTTCGAGCGGCTCGGCTAGCTCATTTCCACAGTTCGACCGCCTGGCCGCGGCGGCGCATGCGCTTGAAATTCATGACGGGGTCAGGTTCTGATTCGACTCCGATCCCAGTAGTGCGTTCCGTCTTCTGCTTCTTCAGCTATTCCGTCTTTTTGTAAGGAACGTCGACACTCGCTTCGCCCTTCAGGAACAGGATGCCCTTTTCCCCGCAGGTAGCCGCAATAAAAATGTTCTCTTCGGAAAGATCGGTGATTCCCCCATCGGTGAGCATTTTCCTGCAGGCGGCTACGCCCTTGGCCGGATTGCGGTCGTTCATCGCCCGCGGGTCTTCGGTGGTGGGCTCGAGTTTGAGCTGCTTGGTGGCTTTGGCGACGATCTCCGGGTCCGGCGGCACGGGTGTCTTGCCGAAGTAGCCCAGGACCATTTTGCCGTAGCCTTCGGTGATCCGCCGCCAGTCGCCGTTGATGCAATTGCTGAAGGCCTGCTGGAAGTAGAACTGCGACACCGGCGTGACGGAGGTGCCGAAGCCGCCGCGGCGCACGCAATCGCCCATCCGCGCGAGTATCTGCGGGTACTTGTTGAGCATTTTCATTTTGCGCAGCATCTGCGTGTTGGCGGTGAGCGCCCCGCCCGGCATGGGCGCCCAGGGAATCATCGGCTCCACCAGGCGGCCTTCGGGAAGCAGCTCGTACTTGTCCATGCACTCCTGCAATACCTTCTCGGCTTCGAGCACCTTGTCGATGTCCAGACCCAGGTCGTAGTCGGTACCGCGCAGGGCGTGCCACATGGTGACTATGTCGGGCTGACAGGCGCCGCCTGACACCGGCGCCATCGACAGGTCGATGCCGTCCGCCCCGGCGTCGAGCGCTGCCTTGTACGCCAGCACCGAAGTTCCCGCCGTCTCGTGCGTGTGCAGGCGGATGTGCACCTTCGGTCCCAGCTTTTTGCGCGCCTCCCTGATACTGTCGTAGATCACGGCGGGCGTGGCCGTCCCCGAGGCGTCCTTGAAGCACAGCGAGTCGAAGCCCACGCCTGAATCCATGATCGCATCCAGCGTCTTCATGTAAAACGGCGCGTCGTGCGCTCCGCTGCATCCCGGCGGCAAGGCCATCAGCGCAATGCAGATCTCATGCTTCAGGCCGTGCTTCTGAATCATCTGCCCGGCATAGACCAGGTTGTTGACGTCGTTCAGGGCATCGAAGTTGCGCACGGTCGTGGTGCCGTGCTTCTTAAACAGCTTGGCGTGCAGCTCGATGATGTCGGAGGGCTGGCTCTCCAGCGCGATGACGTTTATGCCGCGTCCGAGGGTCTGCAGATTCGCCTGCGGACCAACCGTCTTGCGGAAGCTGTCCATCATGTCGAAGGCGCTCTCGTTGCAGTAGAAGAAGAGCGCCTGGAAGCGCGCACCGCCGCCGAACTCGAAGTGATCGATGCCCGCGGCCGCGGCAGCCTCGAGCGCGGGAAGAAAGTCCCGGGTGAGCACCCGCGCGCCCAGGCAGGACTGGAATCCGTCCCGGAACGCGGTGTTCATGACTTTGACTAGCTTCTTGGCCATCGTTGCTAAGCTCCGGCTCTCGGGTGGCTGATAGTCCGGGGATTATCCGATAATTCCGGCCGCCTACGACGCCGAAACGAGATGTTTCCTGAAGTGCTCCATCGTGCGCGTCCACGACAGCTTCGCCGCAGCCTCGTTGTAGCGCGGCGTCGAGTCGTTGTGAAAGCCGTGCTGGGTGCCGGGGTAGACTAACACCTGGTAAGGCACGCCCGCGGCCTTGAGCGCCGCCTCGAAAGCGGGATACGTGGCATTGACGCGCTCGTCGTGCTCGGCCAGATGGCATAGCAGCGGCGCCCTGATTCTGGCCACGCTATCGGTAGCGGGCGCGATGCCGTAGTAGGGCACGCCGGCCTGCATGTTCTCGCCGAGCGCAGCGGCAAGATAGTTCACCACGCCGCCGCCGTAGCAGAAGCCGGTGACGCCCAGCTTGCCGGTCGAGAGCTTGTGGCCCTTGAGAAAGCGCGCGCTGTTGAGGAAGTCGGTGCGCAGCTTGGCCGGATCGAGGCCCGCCTGCAGCGCGCGGCCGTCGTCGTCGTTGCCCGGGTAGCCGCCGGCCGGGAAAAGGCCATCCGGGGCGAGTGCAAGAAATCCCTCGACCGCGACGCGGCGCGCGACGTCCTCGATGTAGGGATTGAGGCCGCGATTTTCGTGCACCACCAGCACCGCGGGAAACGGGCCTGGGCCGGCCGGCTGCACGAGATAGCCGCGCATCGTGCCGGAGTTCCCGCCCGGAGACGGATAGGTCACGTAGTTCGCCTTGATGCGCTGGTCGGTGAACGAAATCTGCTGCGCCAAGGCGTAGCGCGGCAGCAGCGCCTCGGCCATCGCCAGAGCGGTTCCGCCCGCCACCACGATCGACGTCGCGCGGCCCAGGAATTCGCGCCGGTCGATGCGCCCGTGGCAATACGCGTCGTACAGGTCGAAAACGCGCTGATCGATTTCCGGCTCGCCCGCGCCCTGCGGCGCCGGGTGATTCGACGATTGCTGCTCGCTCATGGTGCTTCCTCCCGTTGCCAACAAATACGCACACACAATGATACGCGCCGCTCGGTTTCGCGCTCGCCGACGGCCTGGTCCTAATGCGCTCGACGCCGCCCCTGCGGCGTTCGAGCGCCCGAAAACCCCAGGGCAAGGAACAAATCCGCCCGGAGCCGATCCAATCCGACGTTACGAATTCGAACCGAAAGGGGATAAACATGGATTACCAGCTCGCCGAACAGCAAGCGAACCAGTTGCAGCAGCAGTCGCAGGTCATCCTGCAGCAGATGCAGGCCCTGGCTCAGCGCCTGCAGACCGATGCCAAGGATGAAGCGACCGGGCGTGAGCTCGCGATGTCGCTGCGTTCCATCGCGATGTCGATCCAGGGCTATGGACAGATGGAAGGCCAGCTGAGGCAGCAGATGACGCAGTATATTCAAATGCTGGAGCAACAGCTTCAGACTCATCCACAACCGACGATGCAGCCGCGCGGCTGGGCCAGCGGCATGAGCAGCGGCTTCGGCGGCGGCGGGTTCGTCAACAATCTGGTCAGCGGTCTCGGCGTCGGCGCCGGTTTCGGCGTCGGCGAAAACCTCGTCAACGATCTGTTCAACATACTCTGACCATAACTGGCTGCGCGCAGCGATGCAGCCGGTCGGCGGATAGCCGCTCGCGCATGCTTGGTCCTCCCGCTGCCGACAATGACGATTACGCGATCGGCCGGATCGGAATTGCAGCCGCCGCGAGCTTCCTGACGGCAATGCAGCGAGGCCGTTTCATGACATCTGCGTGATCATCTTGGTATTGAGATAGGCTTCGATCGCTTCCGACCCGCCCTCCGAACCGTAACCCGAGTCCTTGATGCCGCCGAATGGAATTTCAGGCAGCGCGAGGCCGTGGTGATTGATCGAGACCATACCGCTCTCGAACGCGGCGCCGATCGCGCCAGCAGTCTTGAGCGAAGAGGTGTAGGCATAGGCAGCCAGTCCCCAGGGCAGGCGGTTGGCTTCGGCCACGACGCCGTCGAAATCCTTGAACGGAATGATAGGCGCGACCGGGCCGAACGGTTCCTCGTTCATGATGCGCGCCGACAGCGGCACGTCGGTGAGGACCGTCGGCTCGAAGAAGAAGCCGCCGTCGTAGCCCGCACCGGTCATGCGTTTCCCGCCGGCCACAAGTTTGGCGCCGTGCTTGAGCGCGTCGGCGACATAGGCTTCCATCGCGACCACCCGGCGCGCGTTCGCAAGCGGGCCCATCTGCACGCCCGCCTCCACCCCCGGTCCGACCTTGAGCGCCTGCGTGGCCGCGACGAAGCCGGCAACGAAGCGGTCGTAGACTTTTTCCTGCACCAGGAAGCGCGTGGGCGAGACGCACACTTGGCCCGCGTTGCGGAACTTGGCGCCGGCGAGCAGCTTTGCGGCACGCTCGACGTCGGCGTCTTCGAACACGATGGCCGGCGCGTGGCCGCCCAGTTCCATAGTCACGCGCTTCATGTGCATACCCGCCAGCGCTGCGAGCTGCTTGCCCACGGGCGTGGAGCCGGTGAAGGTGATCTTGCGGATGATCGGGTGCGGAATCAGGTATTCCGAGATTTCGGAGGGCACGCCGTAGACCAGGTTGACCGCGCCAGCCGGGACCCCTGCATCGACGAAGGCCTGCACCAGCTGTGCCGGAGACGCGGGAGTTTCCTCCGGCGCCTTGACGATGATGGAGCAGCCCGCGGCGAGCGCGCCGGAGAGCTTGCGCACCACCTGGTTGATCGGGAAATTCCAGGGGGTGAACGCGGCTACCGGGCCCACCGGCTCCTTGACCACCAGCTGCTGCACGCCTTCCACCCGCGACGGCACGATGCGCCCGTAGGCGCGGCGGCCTTCTTCGGCGAACCAGTCGATCAGGTCGGCCGCGGCGAGCGTTTCCATTTTCGCGTCCGCGAGCGGCTTGCCGTTTTCCATCGACATCAGGCGGGCGATGCCCTCGGCGCGCGCGCGCAGGAGTTCGGCCGCCTTGCGCATGATCTTGTAGCGCTCGAACGCCGCGACCTTGCGCCATTGCCTGAAGCCGCGCTCGGCGGCGGCCAGCGCGCGGTCGAGGTCGGCGATTTCGGCGCGCGCCACGATCGCCATCGGCGCAC
>DATKUQ010000526.1:0-3368 GCA_035530495.1 Burkholderiales bacterium | reverse complement strand
CGCTCGCGAGCGGCAGGTCGACGCTGTCGGCAAGGAGCTCGCTGCCGGTCTCCAGGCCGAGGTGCGTACGCAGGACAATGCGGTTGCGGCGCAGAAAATCGATCCGCGGCAAGCCTACCTGGACCGCATTGAAACCGAATACGTCCTCCACCGCGCTGTCGAACTGTCCCCGCTCCCAGCGCAGGACGTACTCGCCCCTGGACGTGGCGAACCAATCCGACAGGGTTGACTTTTTCTGCGCTTCCACGAAAACTAGGCCTATGTCCGATACAAACAATTTCGAAGTCGTTCCGCTGCGCGCATTCAGGGACAATTATATCTGGACGCTGCGCAACGATCGTTACGCCGCGGTGGTCGACCCCGGGGACGCGCAACCGGTGCTCGATTATCTGCAGCGCGAGAAACTGGAACTGTGTGCCATCCTCGCCACCCACCATCACCCGGATCACGTCGGCGGCGTCGCCGAGCTGCTCGCGCAGCATGCGGTGCCAGTGTACGGCCCGCGCGGCGAGCCCATACCCACGCTCACCCACCCAGTCGGCGAAGGCGACCAGGTCGAGATACCTCAATTGGGATTGCGTTTCAGTGTGCTCGACATACCCGGACATACCCGGGCGCATATCGCCTATTATGGCGCAAATTCCCTGTTCTGCGGCGATACGCTGTTCGCCTGCGGCTGCGGCCGCTTGTTCGAGGGCACTGCGCAACAGATGGCGGTTTCGCTGGGGAAACTCGCGGCCCTGCCCGATGCGACGCTGGTGTACAGCGGTCACGAATACACGCTCGCCAATATCGATTTCGCGCGGGCGGTCGAACCCGAAAACGAGGAACTCAAGGCGCGCGCCGCGAGCGAGGCGGAAAAGCGCGAGCGCGACCGCCCCACCCTGCCGTCCACCATCGGCCGCGAAAAAAAGACCAACCCCTTTTTGCGCTGTCAGCAGCCGGCGGTGATTGCATCGGCTGACAAGTATCTGGGCGCGCGCGCAGGCGATCCGGTGCAGGTGTTCGCGGCCCTGCGCAAGTGGAAAAACGCCTACTAACACTCTATTTTTCTTTGCTTTTCCTTGACCCGTCCGCCTCCTACGGATAACATTGCGGGTTATTAAAAGAGGTAGGGGGTAATACCCGTAATGCGCTTTTTCGTGGCCGTGGTGGCCATTGTCTTTGCCGCGCTCGGTTCGGGCTGCGCGCTAACACCGGCCCATACCGGCCCGTCTGCTGCACACCAGCCTGGCGCCGAACCGTCTACCACGAATGCCGCGGTCAACGCAGGGATCAGCGCGCCGTCCGTCACGACTTCGCGTGCCGCGGTGGTTTACCCCCCGCTGCCGATTCAGGCACTGCCCAGCCCCGACTCGAAGGCAATCAAGGACAGGCTGCGCGCCATCCCGACCATCGACCTGACTGCGGTGCCCTCCGATCTGTGGGACCGCATCCGCACCGGTTTCGCCATCCCCGACATTTCGACCCCCCTGGTGGAGGAACAGCAGATCTGGTACGCAAGCCACCCGGAGTACGTCAAGCGCATGGTCGAGCGCGGCAAGCGCTATCTCTATTACATCGTCGAACAACTGGAAAACCGCGGCATGCCGACCGAGTTGGCGCTGCTGCCCATGGTGGAGAGCGCGTTCAACCCCATGGCCTATTCGCGCGCGCACGCCTCGGGCCTGTGGCAATTCATCCCCTCCACCGGCAAGGATTACAATCTGGAGCAGAACTCCTGGTATGACGGCCGCCGCGACATCGTCGCCTCGACCAGCGCAGCTCTCGACTACCTGCAATATCTGTATCAGATGTACGGCGACTGGGATCTCGCGCTTGCCGCCTACAACAGCGGCGAGAACACCGTGGCCCGCGCCATCGCAAAGAACAAGGCGCGGGGACTGCCTACCGATTATCTCAGCCTCGACCTGCCCAGGGAAACGCGCTATTACGTGCCCAAGCTGCAGGCGCTGAAGAACATCATCGAGAATCCGCATGCCTTCGGCATCGATCTGGACCCCGTGCCCAACGCGCCGTATTTCGTCACGGTACACAACACCGGCGACATCGACGTGCGTCTTGCCGCCAAGCTGGCGGACATGCCGCTGAAGGAGTTTCTCGCGCTCAACCCCGGCCACAACCGCCCGGTAATCGTAGCCAGAGGCACCCCCGGTCTGGTGCTGCCGGCGGACAAGGCCGAGATCTTCCGCGCCAACCTGGAGGAGCACGACGAACCGCTGGTTACCTGGCAAAAATACACGTTCAAGCGCGGCGACCGGCTTTACCGTATCGCCGCCAGGCACCATATTTCGCTGGCGCGGCTTAAGGAGGTAAACAACATAGGCCGGCGCACCAGGGTCAGACCGGGTTACCAACTGTTGCTGCCGCTCAAAGGTGCGTCGCTCGAGCCTTTGCCGGTGATGTACCGGCCGCCGTCCGCCCCGGGGCCGCGCTGGGTGGGGCGCAGACTACGCTACAAGGTGCGGCACGGGGACACGCTGTCCACCATCGCGCGTCGCTACAAGGTCAGCGTGGAAGATCTGCGCAGGCAAAATGATATCCGTCATGCCCGGGACCTGAGGGCGGGTCAGCACCTTACGATCGAAGTACCCTATCGACACCATGCGAGGCGCGCGCAACCTGCCCGCTACAAGGTACGGCACGGGGACACGCTGTCCACAATCGCCCTTCGCTACAAGGTCAGTGTGGAAGATCTGCGCAGGCAAAATAATATCCGTCATGCCCGGGACCTGAGAGCTGGCCAGCAGCTTAGGATCGAAGTACCCGATTGACACCATGCGAGGCGCGCGCAACCTGCCCGGAAGAGGCACGCCTCCAGACGAAAGCGCTAGCGGCGCGCCTCAGCTCTTCTGCGCGCGATAGAGCAAACAGCTTACTTCGTGGCTTTCATTCAGCCGGATCGCATCCGGATAGTTCAGCCTGCATTCGGCCATCGCCTGCGGGCAGCGCGGATGAAAATGGCAGCCTGACGGCGGAGCGGCGGGAGAAGGCAGCTCGCCGCGCAGGCGTATGATCTTGCGCTCGCCCGCCTGGTCCAGCGCCGGCACCGCCGACAGCAGGGCCTGGGTGTAGGGATGCTTGGGCGCGCTCAATACCGTGTCCACCGTCCCGCGCTCCACTATCCTCCCCAGGTACATCACCGCAACTTCGTGCGCGAGATATTCGACCACGGCGATGTTGTGCGTGATGAACAGGTAGGCCAGCCCCAGCTCGCGCTGCAGCCGTTTCAGCAGATTCAGAATCTGCGCCTGCACCGATACGTCGAGCGCGCTGGTGGGCTCGTCGCAGACGATCAGTTTCGGATTCACTGCCAGCGCGCGCGCGATCGCGATGCGCTGGCGCTGCCCGCCTGAGAACTCGTGCGG
>DATKUQ010000525.1:0-9112 GCA_035530495.1 Burkholderiales bacterium | reverse complement strand
CTGCGCGAGCAGTTCGAAGCCGACGAGCTGATGATTTTGACCATCACCGGCGACTACCCCAGCCGCCTGCGCTCCTACGAGTTGCTGGCGCGGGAATTCGGGCTACAGTGAAAGCTGCGCGCAAGCTGACGCTCGGGCTCGCCGCGCCCGTGGACGCGGCGCCGATCGCGGCGATGTCGCGCGAATTGATCGAGGCCGGCCTGCCCTGGTCGTGGACGCCCGAGCGCGTGGCGCGCAATCTCGCCCGGCCGGATACGCTGGTGCTGACGGCACGTGACGGCGCGCCGCTCGCCGGCTTCGCCATCATGCAGTTCGGTGACGAGTGCGCGCATCTTTCGCTGCTCGCAGTGCGCGCCGACTGCTGGCGCCAGGGCATCGCGCGGCGCATGCTCGAATGGCTCACCGCATCGGCGCTTACCGCCGGCATCGCCAGCATCCATCTGGAACTGCGCGAAACCAATCGAGACGCGCGCCGCTTCTACATCGACCAGGGCTTTGCCGAAACCGCGCGTATCCCCGGCTATTACCAGAACGTCGAAACCGCGCTGCGTATGCAGCGCGACATCCGCGTCAAACCCTAGGGTCTGTTCAATTGGAGGAGCGAACGTGCTCCTACATTGAAATCGAACCTTCGCGAAAGTCGGTCTTGTCCAGCCACACATTGAGCAGCACTGGCTTGCCCGCCTTGGCCGCGGCGCGCGCGCGCGCCAGCGCGGCGTTCACCTCCGCGGTCTTGGTCACCAGGATGCCTTCGGCGCCGAAGCCCGCGGCGACTTCGTGATAGGCGGTGCGTGCCAGCACGGTACCCACATCGTCATGCAGCATTTTCACCTGCTCGCGCGCGATCTGGGTCCAGCCGGCGTCGTTGCCGACGACGGCGATGACCGGGATGCCATGGCGCACGAAACTATCGAACTCGACCAGGCCGTAGCCGCAGGCGCCGTCACCGTAGATGATCCAGACCTCGCTCCCAGGTCGGCACAGCGCCGCGCCGAGCGCGAAGCCGGCGCCTACACCCAGGGTGCCGAACACGCCGGGATCGAGCCAGGAGAGCGGCGCACGCGGGTGCACAATGTAAGAAGCGGTGGCGACGAAATCGCCGCCGTCGGCCACCATCACCGCACTTTCGCCTGCCGCTTGCTCGAGTGCGCGCAAAAATGCGATCGGATTCACATGCTCTCCGGCCGTCCCGGCTTGTCCCTCGATATCGGCCTCGCGCTGCAAATCGCGCGTGCGCAGCTCCTCGATCCAGGAAGTCCAGCGGCGGCCTGCCTGCGCCAGCGGCGCGACCAGGCTCTCGAGAAACATACCGGCGTCGCCGATCGCCGCGATGTCCGGCCGCCGGTTCATGCGCGCCTCCTTCGCGCTGCGGTTCGCGGCGATCAGCGTGGCGCTGCGGCGCACGTGACGGCCGTAATCGAGACGGAAATCGCAGGGCACGCCGGCAAGCAGCACGCAATCGGATTCGCGCAGTGCGGCGCGGCGCTGATGCCGCATTTGCAGCACGTGGTCGCGCCCGAGCAGGCCGCGCGCCATGCCCGACAGATACACCGGAATGCCGAGCTCGGCCACCGCAGCGGCAATGCGCGGCGCCTCGGCTGCAAGCGCGAGCGCCTGGCTGCCGATCACGATCAGGGGCCGCCCGGCCCGCGCCAGCGCCGCCGTCGCTGCCGCCACACTGTCGGCGCTCGCAGCCGGTGGCGATACTGGCGCCGTCTGCGGCGGGGCTTCGGCGCCGCCGGCGAACATTTTCGCCACGTGGCGGCTGAGATAGAAGCGCAGCAACCGGTCGGGGATCGACTTGCCTTTGCCCGCAGCGTCGGCGTACCACTGGCGAATGCTCGCCTCGTCGTAGAGCAGGTCTACCGGGCACTCGATGCACACCGGGCCGGGCACGCCGGCGCGCGCCACGGCGAACGCCTCGTCCACCGCCGGACCCAGATCGCGCACGCGCCGGACCTTGGTGAACAACTTGACGTGCGGCTCGATCAAGGGGCGCTGGTCAATGTCCTGCAATGCTCCGCGGCCCTGCAGCGCGGTGGGCGCCGCGCCGCCGAGCAATATGACCGGCGACTGCGCAAGCTGCGCGTTCTTCAGCGCGGTGATGGCGTTCGCGAGCCCGGGGCCCGCGGTCACCGCGGCGACGCCTGGCACGCCGGTGAGGCGCGCCACCGCATCGGCGGCGAACACCGCGGTCGCCTCGTCGCGCACGTCGATGATACGCATGCCGCGCGCCTTCGAGGCGGTGAGTATGGGCGAGATGTGGCCGCCGCAGAGCGTAAATACGAAGCGCACGCCCTGGGCCGCCAGCGCCGCGCCGACGCGATCGCCGCCGTGGCTCGCAATCGCTTCCATTTTCATTCAGTTGGTCTCCTTGGCGTTCAGTCTTGCCGAGTGTTCCTGCACCAGCAGCTTGTAGTCTATCTTGCCCACGCGGGTCTTCGGCAGTTCGGCGCAAAATTCAATTTCTCGCGGGCAGGACCATTTGATCAGCTGCGCGCGGCAATGCTCGATGAGGATGCGCTCGGTATCGGCGTTGGCCCGCGCCGGATCCTTAAGCACGACGAAGGCCTGCACCCGTTCCACCTGCGCCGAATCGGGCACGCCGGCGACGCAGGCCTCGGCGACCAGAGGATGCTGGTACAGGACGGCCTCGACCTGCGCCGGATAGACGTTGAAGCCCGAGGACTTGATCATGCGCTTTGCGCGCACGGTGAAATAGAAAAACCCGTCCGCGTCCATCCTGCCGAGGTCGCCGGTATGCAGCCAGGTGCGGCCATCGGCGTGCACCTTCAGGGTCTCGCGCGTCGCCGCAGGGTCGTCGAGATAGCCTAGCATCACCGCCGGCCCGCTGACGCAGATTTCGCCCTCTTCGCCCGGCGCAAGCTCTTCTCCGCTCCCCGCCCGGCAGATCTTCGCCAGCATGTCGGGAAAGGGGATGCCGATGGAGCCCTCGCGATACTCGTCCAGCGGCATCGCCATGATCGCGGTGACCGCCTCGGTGAGACCGTAGCCTTCGAGCAATTTCACCCGGCCGCCGCGCTCGGCCACGAGTTTCTCGAAGCGCTCTTTCACCGGCCGCGGCAGGGTATCGGCGCCGGAAAAGGTGGCACGCAGGCACGAAAGATCGGCACGCGCCAGCGACGGGTCGCGCGCAAGGGCGTCATACAGCGTAGGCACGCCCACCAGCAGGTTGGGGCGCTTCGCGCGCAGCAGCTGCGCCACGACTGCAGCGCTGAACGTCGGAACGAGGATCGATATGCCGCCGGCCATGAAGGCGGCGTTGACGCAGACCCCCAGGCCGAAACCGTGGAATATCGGCAGGAGAGCGAGAATCGAGTGGCCTTGCGCCATGCCGCCCCAGGCCGCGGCCTGCATGCCCTCGGCGATGAAATTGCGGTTCGACAGCAGGATCCCCTTGGGCGTACCGGTGGTTCCGCCGGAGAACAGGATCGCCGCCGGGTCGTTCGTAGTCGCGCCGCTGCGCGGCACCGCGGGGTACGGGCCGGCCATCAGATCGGCCCACCAGCGCACGCGCGCATCCGCGGGCACCCTGGCGATCTTGCGCCCTTTGGTGAGCCAGAAGCCGAATTTCTTCAGCGGCGAAAGATAGTCGGGAATACGCGCGAGTATCAGCGTCTGCAGCGGCTCCTTCGGTTTAACCGAGGCGAAACGCTCGTAAAACGCGTCCAGCGTGAGCGCTATGCGCGCGCGGCTGGCGTTGAGGTAGTACTCGATTTCGGGCGCGGTGGACAGGGGATGGATCAGCGCGGGCACCGCGCCGAGTTTGTTCGCCGCGTAGAAGGCGATCACGCCCTGGGGCGAGGTCGGCATCGAGACCAGGATGCGCTCGCCCGCCGCGAGGCCCAGCGCGGCGAACGCATTGGCGCAATCGTCGATCGCCGCAAGGAAGTCGCGGTAGCTCGAGCTCGTGTCGAAAAAATCCCAGGCAATGTCGTCGGGCACGCGCGCGGCCGTCGCCGCCACGGCCTGGTACAAGGTGATCTCTGGGTAGTTCAAGCTCTGAGGCAACTGGCCGTAAAAGCGCAGCCAGGGTCGGTTCTCGGTCATCAAAGCCTCGATCGCGGGAATATGCCGGCACGGCAATCGCGCCGGCAGGGACGCCTCGTTTTGGCGCTGCAATCCTACACCCGGCGCGGAGCAAGGGATACAAGGCCCGCGGGCGAACATCGCGGCACCCGCGACGCTATCGCTGCAACCGGTGCCCGCTGGTCCTATGCGAGTCATGTTTCCGTCCGGGCTTGATGATAATCAAACTGTCGGGACCGATTTCAGTCGAGACTCGGGACTGCTCAACAGGTGTTGGCCATGAAGAAAGCCGGGAACTTGGCAGGCGATTTCTGGGGCGGCCTGGCGGCGATGCTGGTTGCGTTGCCATCTGCGATCGCCTTCGGCGTCACCATTTATGCTTCACTCGGCGGTTCCTTCGCGGCCTATGGCGCCTTGGCGGGCATACTTGGCACCACCGCCCTCGGCCTCGTCGCCTCCCTCGCCGGCGGCACCAATCGGCTGATCACCGCGCCCTGCGCGCCGGCGGCGGCCGTGCTCTCGGCCTTCGCCATCCGGCAGGTCGCGCTGGGAACCCCGGACGCAACCGTCCTTCTGCTGCTGGTCGTCCTGGCACTGATGACCGGCGCCATTCAGATGGTATTCGGCTTCGTCGGTCTGGGCGGGCTGATCAAGTACATGCCCTACCCCGTGGTCAGCGGCTACCTTTCCGGCGTCGGGCTGATCATCATCGGCAGCCAGGTGCCCAAGTTTCTCGGTGCGCCTTCGGACGCGAGCTTCTGGCAGGCGCTCGCGACGCCCGAACTGTGGCTGTCGCAGAGCATCATCATCGGCTTGGTCACCATTGCCGTGATGTTGCTTGCACCGCGCTGGACTAAGGCGGTACCGGGCGCGATCCTGGCGCTATTGGCAGGAACCGCAGCCTATTTCGTACTGTCGCTTGGCCACCCCGCGATGCTCGTGCTGGAAAAGAATCAACTGGTGGTCGGAGCGCTGGGTGGCGCGGGCGGCAGCTTCTCCGAGGGCACGGCCGCGCGCTGGCAGGGATTGCAAGGCATGGGCCTGAACGACCTCAGCGGCCTGTTGGTGCCGGCCCTGACCCTGGCAGTGTTGCTGTCGATCGATACCCTGAAGACCTGCGTCGTCCTGGATACCCTGACGCGTTCGCGCCACAATTCGAACCGCGAGCTGATCGGCCAAGGCCTGGGTAACCTCACTGCCGGCCTGATCGGCGGCATGCCGGGCGCCGGCCAGATGGGCGCGACCATGGTCAATATGTCTAGCGGCGCTGCGACCCGCATGTCCGGCGTCATAGAGGGCGTGCTGGCGCTGCTCGCCTTCCTCCTCCTCGGCGGGCTGATCGCCTGGGTCCCGGTAGCGGCACTGGCAGCGATTCTGATCGTCGTTGGCATACGCATGATCGACCGCCACAGCCTACAGTTCCTCAAGTCCAGGCACACCATTTTCGATTTTGCCGTCATTCTCGCCGTGGTCACGGTCGCGCTGACCGTAGGCCTGATTCCGGCGTCCGGCACTGGCATCGTGCTCGCGATCGTCCTGTTCGTCCGCGAGCAGATCGGCGGCCACATCGTGCGGCGCAAAGTCTATTGCAGCCAGTCTTTTTCCAAGCAAATCCGCCTGCACGAAGACATGACCGTTCTCGAGCAGCACGGCGATCAAGCGGTGATCTTCGAATTGCAGGGCAGCCTCTTCTTCGGCACCGCCAGCCAGCTCTACACCGCCCTCGAGCCCGAGATCAAGACGCGCAGGTACATACTGCTCGACATGAGTCGCGTACAGACGATAGACGTTACCGCTGCCCATATGCTGGAGCAGATTCGCGACATGATGGCCGAAAAGGGGGGCTTTCTTGTGTTCGCGAAGTTGCCGCACAAATTGCCATCGGGACGCGACATGCAGCAGTACATCGACCAGATGGGCCTGGCGCCGTATAAAAGCGCCGCGAGGATTTTCGACGAACTCGACGCGGCGCAAGAGTGGGTCGAGAACCGGATACTGAAGGAAGCCGCGCTTGAGCGCGCCGAGGAGAAACTGCTCAATCTGCAGGAACTCGGCCTGTTCAAGGGACGCAAGGAGGAGACCCTGGCCGCACTCGAACTGCGCCTCGACAAGCGCTCATTCAATGCCGGCGAAAAAATATTCGCTCGCGGCGACGCCGGCGACGAACTGTTCCTCATCCGCAAGGGGTCGGTGCGCATCGTGCTCCCGCTCGAGGGCGGTCAGTCCCACCACGTCAGCAGCTTCGGTCGCGGCGACTTCTTCGGTGAGATGGCCTTCCTCGACGGCGACGCCAGGTCTGCCGACGCGATCGCCTTCACCGACGTTGATCTCTTTGTTCTCTCGCGCAAGACCTTCGACGCCTTCGCCGACGAGCACAAGAAGGCCTCGCTCAAGCTTATGGAAGGCCTCGCCAGCGTGCTGGCCAGTCGCCTGCGCTACGCCAACACGGAGCTACGCGCACTGCACACGTCCTAGCGCGCGTGCGCTCTTGCGCGCGCGCGGCTATGCCGCGAGCCACGCGCAGGCAAAAACGGCCGCGCACAAAAACGCGCCGAAGCGGACTAAGGACGGTCCGCCCGATCTGGTCTACTGCCCTCACACCATCGCAGTCTACACGCGCGCTGGCAAGCCCGGCGTCGTCTATCTGGCCCATCGCAAGTATCCCGAAACCGCGGCGCTGAACCCGGTCGCCGGTCTGATCGATGGCATCGTCGCCGACGCCTCGAAGTGAGCCCTTACCACCGCTCCTGAGACCGCACACAATGAGGGTAAACCCTAATGCGTCTTCCGCGAGCGAATTGCTTTGCCAGGATCTAATGGGTATTATTCCGCTCTCGCGTGGTGCGCATGCAACAGAAAGCCGGCGCATCCGCATAGGGTTGTCCTCGCATTCAAATCTGATATAGGAGGAGTGAAACCGTGGCAAATGAAGAAAATGTTTTGGACAAAAAAGTCGGCCGTCGCACGGTACTTAAGGCTGCTGCCGCGGCTGGGGTGCTGCAGCTGGGCGCGCCGTTCATCAGGAACGCGCGGGCTGCAGAGCCCATCAAGTTCGGCTTGGACGATACGTTCACCGGGACCTACGCCGAGAACGGCACGAACGAGAAGCATGGCTGCGAGCTGGCGGTCGAGGAGATTAACAAAAAGGGCGGCATCCTAGGCCGACCGGTCGTACTGCTGTCGGAGGACTCGACCAGCTCCGATACCGGTGTGGCCGTGCAGAAGGCGCGCAAGCTGATCCAGCGCGACAAGGTCGACTTCCTGCTCGGCAACGTGAATTCCTCGATGGCGCTGGCGATCGGCCAGGTGGCGCACGAGTACAACAAGCTGCTCATCGTGACCGGCGGCCACACCGACGCGGTCACAGGCACCGACTGCCATTGGAACGTGTTCCGCGTCTGCAACACCACGCGTATGGAGACCAATTCCGTCTCCACGACCCTGTTCAAAAAGTATGGCAAGCGCTGGTACTTCATCACCCCGGACTACAGCTTCGGCCACACGCTGCAGCAGGGTTTCGAGGCGAGCCTCAAGAAGTACGGCGGCACCGAGACCGGTGCCTCACTGTGCCCGCTCGGCACCACCGATTATTCTCCCTACCTGATCAAGGCGCAGGCGTCGAATCCGGACGTGGTCATCTTCCTCACGGCGGGCCAGGATGCGGTCAACTCGCTCAAGCAGGCGGTGGAGTTCGGCCTGAACAAGAAGTTTCACATCGCCGGCGCGCAGCAGGAACTCGAGGTGCTCGAAGGCCTGCCGCCGGATGCGCGCATCGGCACCTGGGTGTTCGAGTGGTATTGGAACCAGCCGAACGTACCGCACGTGAAAGAATTCGTCGCTGCGATCAGGAAGAAGACCGGCAAGGTACCGACTGCGCGCCACTGGTTCGGCTATGTCGCGGCCTGGACCTGCGCGCTGGTGGCCAACCAGGAAAAGACGCTCGACGCGGTCAAGCTGGCGAAGGCGCTCGAAAACTTCACGCTGCCGCCCGAAATCGCGCTGATGCCCGACAAGGTGTTCTACCGCGCCGGCGACCATCAACTGATGCCCGACCTCTACGTCGGCCACGCGGTGGAAAAGGGCGCTATGCCCGAGGACCTGTTCCACGTCGACCAGATCGTCAAGGGTGTCGATGCGGCGCTTCCCGTCGACCAGACCGGCTGCCATCTCACGTGGCCGACCTGAGTCCACACTGTGGCCAGGATAGCTAACTACCTCTAATAGTACCTGGACGTCGTCTGCAGGAACCCGCCGGCCCCCTCATCAGGGTGCCGGCTTTCTCCCGTGCCTGCTCAGGACAGGCCGTAGCCGCGTGCGTACAATTTCCACGTTCCCGCGCCCGTGCGCCGATAGTGGCGATCGTCGAGCAGGCCCACCAGGTGAATGCACCACTCCAGCTCCGGCTCCGCCTGCGCAAGCCGCTCCACGTCGTCGACGGTCATTGCGTGCTCTTCGCCTAAACCTTGCAGTTCGATCACCGGTTCACCGTTCTTGCTTACGCTGGCGCAACCGAGACCGGGGAGGAGCCGTGCGTCGGGCGCGAGGTGCAGCTTATCCCCGCGATCCCTGCGAACGGCGGCAGGGGAAAGCGTGTTTGAAACCTTGCCGCTCGCCGAGCTTACGGCAACTGCGTTGCGGCGTATCCGCCTGCCGTGCGCCGTCGGTATGACAGTTGCGGTACTGGGTTCGAGCCGGGCCGGGTCCTCATGCTGGGGGGCGGTGGCGGCTGCTTTGTGCGGTGCTCTACTTCCCATGGCAATCTCCTATTCCGATCTGGCGTGTCTGCACTGATCCCGCTTGTCGGTCATCGACAGGATCCGGTGGCCTACAGTAAGGCTCAAAAATGACATAGGTGTGACGCCCGCAATGGATGCCCCATTGCGGGGGCGGTGTCGCGCGCCTACGTAGCGCGTGTGACATATCCGTCGCTTATAAGTTCGCGGCCCATGGGAGCTTCAAGCTGACCGTCGCCGACCGGTTGCCGTATCATTGGTAGCGACCGGCCGGTCTGGTGAATGACTGCCGGTGACCGATCCCACCTATACACGACACCATGATCAGA
>DATKUQ010000524.1:0-9590 GCA_035530495.1 Burkholderiales bacterium | reverse complement strand
GGACGAGACCGAGAAGATGACCGAGGGCGCCCTGCGCATCTGCTACGCCAGCGAGGGGCCCGTCGCCATTCTCGTCACCAACGAACTCGCGGGCTGGAAGGAAGGAAGGGCTAAGGCCCCCTAACAGGATGAAACGCGTGTGCGACTATGGCGTTTGGGATGCAGCGCAAGGCGCGGCGGCGCAGCTTGGGTGCTCCCCAAGCAAGCCGGCGCAACGCAGCGGTGCGCCCAAACGCCGACGTCCCTTCGGGTTGCGACCAGGACGGGCGTACCCCAAGGGTACTTCCTTCGGGGCGTCTGCCGCGTTGCGGCGCTTGGCAAGGGAACGGCCCTTGCCGGCGCGCCGCGCCTTGCATCCATCCCGTCCTGGTCGCAACGCATCACGTGTTTCATCCTGTTAGGGGGTCTATATCATGATCGACCGCAGCGAAGCCTCGAAATACCTCGTCGGCAAACTGAAGGACGAGCTGGTGGTCACGTCGCTCGGCAACGAGAAGTACGATCTGCGCTCGAGCGGCGACCGTGACCGGAATTTCTACAACTGGAACGCCATGGGCATGGCCTCGTCACTGGGCCTGGGCCTGGCGATGGCGCGGCCGGAACTGAAGGTAATCGTGTACGACGGCGACGGCTCGCTGCTCATGAACCTGGGCGCGCTCGCGACCATCGCCATGCGCGAACCGAAGAACCTGATCCACATCGTGTGGGACAACCGCAGTTACGCCATCACCGGCGGCCAGCCGACGGCGACCGCGTTCCGCACGAACCTCGGCGCGATGGCCAAGGGAGCGGGCTACCCCAAGGTGGAGCGCGTGGAAACACTGGCGGCATTCCAGAGCGCGGTCGATCGCGCACTCTCCGAGCCCGGCCCCTGGTTCATCCACTGTCTGATGGAAGATAAGCCGGTCAAGGGCGGCGGCCTTCCCAGCCCCACGGCGATCAAGCACCGCTTCATGGACGCAATCGGGGCCCGCCACTGAGAACCCATTTCGGAATGAGCCGTCATTCCGAGGCCATCCCCCGAGGGGACTTCCTCCGGGGCGTCGGCCGAGGAATCTGCTTCTTTTGGATTTGACAGCAGATTCCTCGCGGAGTTTATCCCGAGCGAAGCCGAGGGGCTCGGAATGACATCTTTTGAAATCGTCGTTTTGAAGCGGGTTCTAAGCCTCTACTGCTGAGATACGATGCCCCGCGCAGCCAGAGCGGCGATTTCCTGTTCGCCATAGCCCGCCTCGCGCAATATCGCCCGCGTGTCCTGCCCAAGCAGCGGCGCCGGCGATCTCACTGCGGCGGGGGACACGGCAAAGCGCGTGGGTGGATTGAGGTAGCGGATGCTGCCCTCGCTCGGGTGCTCGGCGCGCTGGAACAGGCCGACCGCCTTCAGATGCGGGTGCTGCGGCAGATCGTCAATGGCGTAAATCGGCGTCGCCGGAATGTCGAGTTCTGCGCAGGCCTCCACCCACTCGGCCGTGGTGCGCTGCCGTGTTGCCGCTCTCATCTCGCGGTACATTTCGACGACATGCTCGTTGCGCGACTGCCTGTCGGCGCCGCCGTACTTCTGCGCGAGGTCGGCGCGGCCGACGCTGTTGAAGAAGGCGGTCCAGTGATCGCCCGTGTAGGGCAGGATCGCAATATAGCCATCCTTGGTGGGAGCCGGTTTGCGCCCGCCCGTAAGCAGCCGCGCGTAGCCAGCTTTGGCCGGCGCCGGATCGAAGCTGAGCCCGCCCAGATGCTCGGCCATCAGGAACGCGACCATGGTTTCCAGCATCGGCACTTCGACGTACTGGCCGCGGCCGCTGCGCTCGCGATGGAAAAGTGCGGCCAGCACCGCGTTTGCGAGCGCCATGCCCGTCGCCTTGTCGGCGATCAGAGTCGGAGCGTATTCCGGCTGCTCGCGCCCGATGCCGTTCAGGCTCGCCAGTCCGCAGGCCGCCTGAATGATATCGTCGAAAGCCGGCCTGTCGCGATCGGGGCCGTCCTGACCGAAGCCGGTCGCAGCGCAATAGACGATGTCCGGCTTCAGTTCGGCCACGGCGTCGTAGCCGAAGCCCAGTTTTTCGATCGCCGTCACGCGCATATTGTGGACCAGCGCGTCGGCGCCGGGAATCAGGCGCCGCAATACTTCCTTGCCATCGGCGGACTTCAGATCCACGGCGAGGGAGCGCTTGTTGCGGTTGAGCGCGAGGAAAACGGAAGCCATGCCGGGGTGCAGGGAGACGCCGCTGCTGCGGGCCATGTCCCCCTCCAGGTTCTCCACCTTGATGATGTCGGCGCCGTAATCGCCGAGTATCTGCGTCGCCAGCGGGCCCAGCACCACCGAGCTGAGGTCGAGTATGCGCACGCCGGCGAGCGGACCCGGCGCGGCGCCGCCCGCCTGCGCTTTAGCCTTGCCGCTGCTCAAAGCCGGCTCAGCATCGGCCACAGCGCATCGGCCCCCTGCGCCGCGACCGCGCGCCCCAGGCGGCTCTGCCAATAGGTTTCGTTGCCGAACTCGTCGCGCCACGACCACAGTCGGCGCGTGGCGTAATGCAGGTTGTGCTCGCGCGTATAGCCCATCGCGCCGTGGACCTGATGCGCGATTTCCGCGCCCCTGCCCGCCGCCTCCCCGGCGCGCGACTTGGCTACCGCGACCGCAAATTCGTCAGGCGCCAGGGACGACGCTTCGACCGCGGCGTCCACCGCCGCGCTGGCGGCCGCGACCTGCCCCGCGAGCTGCGCCAGCATATGCTGTACCGCCTGGAACTTCGCGATCGGCCGGCCGAACTGGACGCGCTCGTTCGCATACTGCAGTGAATATTCGAGCGTGCGCTCGAGCGCGCCGGCCATTTGCACGCTGCGCAGCAGCGCTCCCTCGGCTTCCAGACGCGCGCACGCATCGTCCAGCGCCGCGCAGGCGAGCAGCGGCGCCGCCGCGAATTCGAGCAACACGCGCGGCTCGCCGGCCAGATTCTTTTCCACGGTGCGCGCGGCGCCCGCCGTCGCGACCAGGCCGAGCACGCCCTTGCCGCCGAGTTCGCCCGCCACTACGGCATGCGCGCACAGATTGCCCCAGGGCACGCGCCGCGCCCTGCCCGTCAGCGTGACGCCCGCAGCGCCCTGCGTCAGCGCGAGCTGGTCGCCGCGCTGCACCGGCGCGACCGTCAGTGCGCCCGGTGGAACCGCTATCCCCGCTGCGGCAAGCAGCCGCCCGGCAAGCATGGTTTCCGCCAGCGGCACCGGTGCCGCGTGATAGGCGCTGCGGCGCAGCGCCATCATCGCATCGTCGAAATCGAGGCCGGAGCCGCCCGCCTCTTCCGGCAGCGCGGCGCGGCTCAGGCCGACTTCCTCCAGCGCCTGCCACAAGGGGGCCGGCCACTCGCCCGCCTCCGCGGACTCGCGCACCTGCCGCGGGCAGTGCTCTTCGAATATCCGGTCGACGGTCTTCAATAGATCGTTGCGCATCTCGCTCATCGCAGTCCCAGCCCCCGTGCAATCACGCCGCGCAGGATCTCGCGCGTGCCACCGCGTATGGTGAAGCCCGGCGCGCGCAGCATGGTCATGCCCAGCAGCTCGGCATAGCTCGCGCCCTCGCCCAGGGTCGGCTCGCTCGCAATCAAATGGCGGAAGGTCTCCGGAATCTCGCGCTCGAATGCGGTGCCCATGTCCTTCACCAGCGCCGCCTCGACGGCCGGCTGCGCGCCGCGCTCGAGCATGCCCGCGATCGAGACCGACATGCGCCGCAGCGTCGCCAGATGCGCGACGAAGCGGCCGATGTCGTTGGCCGCGCGCGCGTCCGGGTCCGGCCCGATCGCGCGGATCGACTCGACCAGCAACTGGTGGGTGCTGAGGAAGCGATCCGGACCCGAACGCTCGAACGCGAGTTCGCTCGTCACCAGCTTCCAGCCCGTGCCGACTTCGCCCATGACCATATCGTCGGCGGCGAAATACCCGTCGAACACCACTTCGTTGAAGTCGTGGCCGCCATACAGATTGTGGATCGGGCGCACGCTGACGCCGGGCCGGGAAAGGTCGACGATGAACTGGGTCATGCCGGCGTGGCGGTCTTCCCCCTTCGGCGCGGTCCGCGCGAGCGCGATCAGGTAATGCGTCCTGTGGGCATTGCTGGTCCAGATCTTGGTGCCGCTGATGCTCCAGCCGCCTTCGGTCCTGGTCGCGCGCGTGCGCACCGCGGCGAGGTCGGAGCCCGAGTCGGGCTCGCTCATGCCGATGGCGAAAAAACATTCTCCGGCGGCGATCTTCGGCAGAAGAGTTTGCTTCGCTCGTTCGCTGCCGTAGCGCAGAATCTGATTGCCGCTTTGCCGGTCGGCGATCCAGTGCGCGCCGACGGGCGCGCCGCCGGCGAGCATTTCCTCGGTTACGACGTGGCGCTCCAGCGCCGTTCGCTCGTGGCCGCCGTACTGCTTCGGCCAGCGCATGCCGATATAGCCGCGCTCACCGCATTTGCGGCTGAACTCCGCATCGAAGGAAGACCAGGAATTGCCGCTCGGCGTGAACGAGCCTGCGGCCACCTCCGCCGCGATGAACGCGCGCACCTCGCTGCGCAGGGCCTGCGCCGCCGCCGGCATTTGCACCGGATCGAACCTGAATTCGTGCATCCTATCTCCTTAAGCCTGACGAACCGAAACCACGCAACGCGCCTGCGGCAGGCTTGCCCCGGCCAATGGAGAACCGGACGCCGCAGTCAGGCTCTTAATTTAACACCGATCGATAGTGCCCGGCTCAGCCGGTGCTCCGACGGCGAGCGGTCGTCAAGCTTGAGCGTGTGCGCAAAACCCGCCGCCTTCGCCATGCCCGCAGGATCGACGCCATGGCCTGCATGCGACTCCCGCATGCCGAGCTCTGCGCAGTATTCCTTGTCGGGGGCCACAGGTCTCCGCAGAAGTTCAGCCGCCGGCCGCATCCCTACATCGGGGTGGACGATAAATCCGCGCCGCCGCGGCTGCGCAAAAAGGTAAAATCCCCCCGCAGCATGAAGCGCACCGCCGGCGCGCGGCCTGCCACCGCATTCCAGTTGCAAGCCGGCCACACCCAGAAAGGAAACGGAACAATGAGTCACGATCATCCCGTGCTATATGAACAGAACGACGGCGTCGTCGTCCTGACTTTGAACGAGCCGACGACGCGCAATGCCATATCGCCGGCTATCGTCAGGGCGCTGGTCGAGTGCACCGAACGCATCAATGCCGACCTGAGCGTCGGCTGCGTCATCCTTACCGGCGCCGGCAAGGGGTTTTCCTCCGGCGGCAACGTCAAGCAAATGAAAGAGCGCACCAGCCTGTTCGGCGGCAGCCCGGCGGAGATACGCCGCAAGTACCAGCAAGGCATACAACGCATTCCGCTCGCGATGTACGGTCTGGAAGCGCCGTCGATCGCCGCGGTCAACGGCGCCGCGGTCGGCGCCGGCTGCGACCTCGCCTCCATGTGCGACATACGCATCGCCGGGCGCAGCGCCAGCTTCGCCGAAAGTTTCCTGCGCGTCGGCCTGGTCTCGGGCGACGGCGGCGCCTGGTTCCTGCCGCGCGCGGTCGGCATGTCCAAGGCCTGCGAGATGACGTTCACCGGAGATTTCGTCGAGGCCGAGGAAGCGCTGCGCATCGGCCTGGTGTCGAAAGTGGTCGACGACGACAAGCTGCTGGAAGAGGCGACCGCCCTCGCCCGCCGCATCGCCGCCCAGCCGGTGCATTCGCTGCGCCTGACCAAGCGCCTGCTGCGCGATTCGCAGCAGGCAAGCCTTGCCACCGCGCTCGAAATGGCGTCCTCGATGCAGGCGCTGGCGCAGCACACCAAGGACCAGCACGAAGCCGTACTCGCCTTTTCCGAGAAGCGCGCACCGAAATTCGAGCGACGCTAAAAGCCCGTTTTACGCAAGATCGAAGGCACGGCGACGGTGCGCCGCTTGCTCGATGCCCGCGTGCCAGCTCCGCGCCGCCGTTACTCGGACGATTTGACGTAGAGGCAGTAAAGCAAGTCGCGGCCGCTTTCGTCCAGTCCCGCGGTCTCATCGTCCGGAAGGAAATGCAATTTGAACGCGCTCAGCGCCGCCACAGGGTTTTCGACGTCATAGCCCAGGGCGCGCAGCGCCATTTCCGCGTCGAACAGTGGCGGCGCCTGCGGATAAGGCGGATCGCACCACAATCCGAACCCATGGTCCGCGAGCGTCTTCCACGGGAAGTAGCGGCTGGGATCGACTTTTCGCCCGGGGGCGATATCGGCATGGCCGAGAACATTCGCGGTGGGGATGTGATAACGCTCCTCGATGTCGGCCAGCAGGCGCAGCAAGGCTGAAATCTGGGCTTCCGGGAACGGTTCGTGCCCGTTGTTGTCCAGTTCTATGCCGAGCGAAGCCGAGTTGATGTCGGTATCCCAACCCCATTCCGATTCGCCAGCATGCCAGGCCCGCGCGCGTTCGTCGACCAGCTGGAAGATCTTCCCGTCGCGGCCTATCAGGTAATGCGCACTGACTTCTCGCAAGGGGCTGGTGAGCGAGCGCAGCGCCTGCTCGACGGTATCATCGCCGGTGTGATGGATAATGACGAAGTTGGGCTTGCGCTCGTTGAAATTCGGCGATGGCACCCATTGCGTCGGGATGCCTGCGCGCTGCGGCAGCGGCGCGCAGGCGGCAAGCAGAAGCAGCAGCGCAAGCAGGGTTATGCGAATCGAAGTCATGCCGTGGCGCGTCGGAGTTCAGATGCAGATTGTACCGCCACACCGGCATACAATAGCGGCGAAGGAGTCAGGATGGCCGGACCGAAGGAAATCAACGCGGAGCTGATCGCGAGCCTGCCGGATACAGGTCCGGTGGTCATGGTGAACCTGCTGCGCCTGCGCGACCGCGCGGCCTACCGGCGCTACAGCGAGCTCGCCATGCCGCTGATCAAGGCGCGCGGCGGCACGGTGCTGTGGGCGGGCAACGGCGAGGCGGTGGCGTTCGGCGACGCGCAGGCCGACCGCTGGGACTATGTGGTGCTGGTGCGCTATCCCTCGCGCGCGGCTTTTCTCGACATGATGCGCTCGCCCGAGTATGCGGCGGCCAACGCGCATCGCGAACAGGCGGTGGAGCGGCACCTGATCCTCGCTGCCGCCGAAAGCTATTCGAAAATGAGTCGAAAATGAGTCGAAAATGAGTCGAAAATGGCTCGAAAATGAGTCGAAACTGAGCGGAACACCCTGATATTGCCCTATGCGCCTGCTGCTCGTTGAAGATGACCAGATGATTGGCGAAAGCGTCCGCACCGGACTGCAACAGGACGGTTTCGCGGTCGACTGGGTGCAGGACGGGCGCGCCGCCGAACTCGCGCTCGAAACCAATTCCTACGACACCCTGCTGCTCGACCTGGGCCTGCCGCGCAAGGCCGGCCTGGACGTACTCGCCTCGCTGCGCCGGCGCGGCGACGCCATTCCGGTGCTGATTCTGACCGCGCGCGACGCGATCTCCGACCGCGTCAAGGGGCTGGATGCCGGCGCCGACGACTATCTGGTCAAACCCTTCGACCTGGAAGAGCTCGCGGCACGGGTGCGGGCGCTGCTGCGACGAAAATCCGGCCGCGCCGATCCGGTGGTTCAGGTCGGCGGCCTGATGCTCAATCCGGCGACGCACGAGGTGACGCTGGACGGAAAATCGATCGCGCTGTCGGCGCGCGAGTTCGCCTTGATCCATGCGCTTGCCGGGCGGCCGGGCGTGGTGTATTCGCGCACGCAGCTCGAGGAAAAGCTCTATGGCTGGGGCCACGAAGTGGAAAGCAACACGGTCGAGGTGTACATCCATTCGCTGCGCCGCAAACTCGGTGCCGACCTCATCCACAACGTGCGCGGCGTCGGTTACATGGTGCCGAAACAGGCATGAACTCGATCCGGCGCCGGCTGCTGCTTTGGCTGTTGTCGGGTCTTGCGCTCGCCGTCGTCGCGGCCGGCGCGCGCATCTATACGCAGACGCTGGACGAGGCGAACCAACTGTTCGATTACCACCTTACGCAGATGGCGGCTTCGCTGCCGAACAGCTTCTTCGACCCCTTGCCCCCGTCTGACTCGGACGATGCCGGGCCTGAAAATGGACTGGTGGTTCAGATCTGGGACCGCAACGGCCTGGAACTATATTTCTCCCGGCCGGCATCGAAACTGCCGCAGCGCGCCGAGCTCGGTTTTTCCACGGTGAACACGCCGAGCGGGCGTTGGCGCGTATATAGCGCGCTGGAGCGGAACAATGTCATTCAAGTCGCGCAACCGATGAGCGTGCGGCAGGATCTGGCCGCAGGCATGGCGCTGCGTGCCCTGGTGCCGCTGCTGGCGCTGTTGCCCGTGCTGGGCATCCTCATCTGGCTCACGATCGGGCGCGGCTTGCAGCCGCTGGACCGGATGACCGAGGCGCTGGGGCGGCGCACGCCGGACTCGCTGGACGCCTTGCCCGAGGATGGACTGCCGAACGAAATCCAGCCGCTGGTCCACGCCCTGAACGATCTGCTCGGCCGGCTTGCACGTGCGCTCGAGTCGCAGAAGGCGTTCGTCGCCGATGCGGCACATGAATTGCGCACGCCGCTCACAGCGGTGCAGCTGCAGATTCAGCTCGCCGAGCGCGCCAAAACCGGCGAAGAGCGCGAGGCGGCCTTCGCCCGGTTAAAGGGCGGGCAGTCGCGTGCGGCCCACCTGGTGCAGCAGCTGCTCACACTCGCGCGCCAGGAGCCCGGCGTTGCGCCGCAGACCTTTGCCCCGGTCGATCTGGCGGAACTGGCGCGGCTGGTGGTGTCCGAATACGCCCCCTTGGCGGCGGACAAGAATATCGACCTCGGTCTCAGCCACGTGGAGCAAGCAAGCGTTTCCGGCGACTTCGAGGCGCTGCGCGTCATGCTGGGCAATCTGGTCGATAACGCGATCCGCTACACCCCAGTGGGCGGAACGGTCGACCTCGCCCTGCACCGGCAAGACCGCACTGCGGTGGTTGCGATTTCCGACACCGGTCCGGGAATTCCGCAGGAGGACCGCGCGCGCGTCTTCGACCGCTTCTATCGGCGCGAGGCGATACATGCGCCGGGAAGCGGACTGGGACTGGCGATCGTGAAAAACATCGCCGATCGCCATCGCGCTTCCGTCGTTCTGGACGATCGCGAACCCGGCCCCGGCTTGCGCATATCGGTCAGCTTCCCGATCCGCTAAGCCCGCAAGTCCGCGGGTCCTTGGGCCGGACAGTGACCTCCCTGTGATGCCGCTCAAGGCGCCAATTGCCGCGCGCGACGTGCAAAAAGACGAAGGCCCACCCTAAGGTGGACCTTCATCTGCCACGCGGTATCAGAATCGATTCGCCAAGGCTGCAGCGATATCGCCCAATACGCTACTGCTGGTACCAGCCGCCCGTCCAATATAAGCGGAACGCGGCATCGTTATACTCAATCGTCGTACTGACACTGTTTGCCCCGGCCAAAAGCGGTATTGCCGCCGTCGCACTCGTCGCGGTCGCGGCCAAGTCCGTGGACACGTTCTGGAATGTTTGCGGTTGCACTGCCGTATTCGTAAGCCATAGCCAGGTCGACGACGCATACAGGTTGGATGCCGCCGGTGCCGTCCAGGTGAACGTGAAGCTCTGCGGCGCGCTGCCCTTG
>DATKUQ010000523.1:0-5564 GCA_035530495.1 Burkholderiales bacterium | reverse complement strand
CTGCGCGATCGCGGCTTTCTGCGCCACGGTGCGCGGTCGCAGGGTGGAGCCGGTGACGGTGATGCGCTTGATCATGATCGGCAGAACATCCAGGGCGACTTTGCTCCCTTGCAGGAACGCGATCTGAACCAAGCGCCCCTCCAGCGCCAGCGATTTCAGGTTCTTCTCTATATACGGGCCGCCCACCATGTCCAGGATGAGGTCCACCCCTTTCTTGTTCGTAAGCTGCGCGATTTCCGCGACGAAGTCCTGCTCGCGGTAATCGATGGCGGCATCCGCACCGATGCTGCGGCAGAAATCCGCCTTCTCCTTGTTGCCCACGGTAGTATAGACGGTCGCACCGAAAGCCTTGGCCAACTGGATGGCGGTGAGGCCGATGCCGCTGGAGCCGCCGTGAACGAGGAAGGTCTCCCCTGTTTTCAGCCGGCCGCGGTCGAACACATTGGTCCAGACAGTGAAAAAATTCTCTGGCAAGGCTGCAGCGTCCTGCAATGAGAGGCCCTTGGGGATAGGCAGGCAATGCGGTGCCGGTACCGCGCAGTATTCGGCGTAGCCGCCGCCCGGCGTCAGCGCGCACACCATGTCGCCGGCTTTCCACTCCTTAACGTCCGCTGCGACGGCGCTGATGCGCCCGGCGACCTCGAGGCCGAGTACAGGGGAGGCCCCTGGGGGCGGCGGATAACTACCGGAACGCTGCAATACGTCCGGGCGGTTGACGCCGGCGTAGTGCACCTCGATCACCACCTCGCCCGCTTGCGCTTGGGGCACGCGCCCTTCGGCGATGTGCATGACGTCGGCGGCGCCGCCTTTACCGTGGTCTATGTAAAGCATAAGTGGTGCTCCTGTGGGGCTGATGCGTAATGGAAAATCGGCTGGGTGCGATCAGGCGTCAGCGACGCGCGGCCAGAACGTGTTGCACCAGGTTCGTCCAGTAGCTCGCCCCTAAGGGCAGTATCTGGTCGTTGAAATCGTAGTGCGGATTGTGCAGCATGCAGCCGCCCTCGCCCGGCCCGTTGCCGATGAAAACGTAGCACCCTGCTTTTGCCTGCAGCATGAAGGCGAAGTCTTCCGAGCCCATTACCGGCGGGACGTTGACGACGTTTTCAGATCCAACCGTCGCACGCAACACCGACGCGCAGACTTCGGTTTCAGCGGCGGCGTTGATGAGCGGCGGGTAGCGGCGCTCGTAGCGAACTTTAGCCTCGGTGCCGAAGGTGGCGGCGATGCCGGCGCAAATCTCCCGCAGGCGGTGTTCGATCAGGTCTTGCACTTCGGGCCGGAACGCACGCGTGGTTCCGCGCACGACCGCCGCGTCGGGAATCACGTTCCAGGTATCGCCGGCGTGAACCTGGGTGACCGAGACCACTGCGGATTCGATCGGGTCGACGTTGCGGCTGGTGATGGTTTGCAGCGCCTGCACCAGCGCCGCGGCGGCGACAATCGGGTCGATGCCGGTATGCGGCAGAGCCGCGTGGGAGCCGCGGCCGGTCAGTTCGATTTCGAAGATGTCGAACGAAGCCATGGTCGGCCCGGCGCGAAAGCCGAACCGGCCTGCCGGCATGCCCGGCCAGTTGTGCATGCCGTACACTGACTCGCAGGGAAATTTTTCGAACAGGCCCTGTTCCACCATCTCGCGCCCGCCGCCTTCGTTTTCTTCGGCTGGCTGGAAAATGAAATGCACCGTGCCGTCGAAATTTCCGGTCTCGGACAGATATTTCGCCGCGCCGAGCAGCATGGCGGTGTGGCCGTCGTGTCCGCAAGCGTGCATCTTTCCTTCATGCTGCGAGCGGTGGCCAAAGCTGTTCTGTTCTGAAATATGCAGCGCGTCCATGTCGGCGCGCAAGCCGATAGCGCGTTTGGCCGACCCCGCCGAAAGCGTACCGACCACCCCCGTGCGGCCCAAGCCCCGGTGTACCTTAAGGCCGAACGACTCGAGTTTTTGCGCCACCATGGCGGCGGTGCGCAGCTCCTCGAAAGCGGTCTCCGGGTGCGCGTGCAAGTCGTGGCGCCATTCGGCCATCGTCGGATGCATCTGCAATATCTTCTCTACAACCGGCATTTTTCTGTGCTCCTCATGATAGGGAGTGCTCACTAAGCTGCTTCGAATCGAGGGGAGTCCTCCCCCTCGTCCCGCCTTGGACTGGCCGTCTGCCCTTTGCTGTCGCGGCGAGTTGCTCCTGTGGCGCGAATCCGCAAACGAATATCCTCTGCGGCAAGCGCGCGCCGTACTCGGCAAGGGCGAAAAGCGCAATTATAATGGCGCGTCCGCAGAACGAAAGTACAACTGTGAGAAAGCATATCAAGGGCATAGACCACGTGGTCGTCGCGGTGCGCGATCTGGATTCTACCCATGATACGTTCAGGCGCATGGGTTTTACTCTCACTCCTCGCGGCCATCATACGCTGGGCTCGGAGAATCACTGCGTCATGTTTGGCCAGGATTATCTCGAGTTGCTGATGGTGCCGCAACGCCTGCCGGATCGCGAGTACTACTACGATTTTGCCCGTATCGGCGATGGTCTGGCCGCGATCGCGCTCAAGACCGACAACGCGCGCGGCGCTTTCGGCGAACTCACTGGCGCGGCGCTCGCTCCGTCCGAGCCGGTAGATTTTTCGCGCCCGGTGCAACTGGCACAGGGCACGAAGATCGCTTCGTTTCGCATTATCCGGCTGGGCTTGGAGCAGACACCGGGCGGACAGGTTTTCCTGTGCCAGCATTTCACCCGCGATGTGGTGTGGCGCCCCGAGTACCAGTCGCACGCCAATACGGCGACGGCTTTGGCCACAGTGGCAATCGTCAGCGCCGACGTAGGCGCGACCGCTGCCGCCTATGAGCGCCTGTTCGACGTTAAGGCGCGGGCCATCAGCGAGGGCCTGCTGATCGATACCGGAGACGCGCCGATCGCCGTTGTCAGCGAGCCCGCGCTGGCGCAAAGATTGCCCGGTGTGTGGATCAGCGCACGCCACCAGCCTTGCATGGCGGCGCTATTCATCCGCGTGACCGATCGCGACGAGGCAGAGCGCGTTCTGCGCGCGGGAGGGCTGCATCCGATGCGCATGCCCGATGGCTCGGTCGCCGTCGGCGCGGCCGAGGCGCACGGCGCGGCGATCGTCTTCGGCTAGCGGATACCGCGATAAATTTCTATTTGAGTCGGCGCAAGGCAAGCCAAGACTTTAGCCTTTATCCCCTCCTTCGCAATGGGAGGACTTTCAGGCCTCGTTCATCCACTGAGCGGCATCAAGCGCGTAATACGTAAGTATGCCGTCAGCGCCGGCGCGCTTGAACGCAAGCAACGCTTCCATGGCACAGGTCTTCTCGTTAATCCAGCCGTTCATGCCCGCCGCCTTGAGCATGGCATACTCGCCGCTCACCTGATAGACGAATGTGGGCGCCTTGAATTCGTCTTTGACCCGCCGCAGGATGTCCAGATAAGGCATGCCCGGCTTCACCATTACCATATCGGCGCCTTCCTGGAGATCCAGACCCACTTCCCATAAGGCCTCGTCGGTATTGGCCGGGTCCATCTGGTAGGTGAATTTATTTCCTTTGCCCAGGTTGGCGGCGGAACCGACCGCATCGCGGAACGGGCCGTAATAGCCAGACGCGTATTTTGCCGAATAAGCCATGATGCGGGTGTGGATGTATTGCCCGCGGTCCAAGCAGGTGCGAATTCGGCCTATGCGACCGTCCATCATATCCGAGGGGGCGACGATATCGACGCCCGCGGCTGCCTGGGTGAGCGCCTGCTTTTCAAGAATCGCGAGCGTGGCGTCATTGAGGATATAACCGCTCGCATCGACAACGCCGTCCTGTCCATGGCTCGTGTAGGGATCCAGCGCGACGTCGCACATTACGCCGAGTTCGGGAAATTCTTTTTTGAGCCGGGCGACCACGCGCGGGATCAGGCCCTTCGGGTTGGTTGCTTCCCTGCCATTCGGAGCCTTGAGCTTGGCATCGATCACCGGGAAAAGCGCCAGCACCGGGACTTTCAATTCCAGACATCGCTCCGCCACCGGCAGCAACTTGTCCAGGGTCATGCGCTCCACGCCGGGCATGGAAGCTACCGCCTGGGTCTTCTTCGAGCCCTCCATGACGAACACCGGGTAAATGAGGTCATTCGTAGTGAGTACATGCTCGCGCATCAGCCGGCGCGTGAATTCGTCGCGCCGCATACGGCGCATGCGGACGGCGGGAAAGTTGCCATAGATGTTCATGATCGCCTCTCTTTTGCTTGCATATTCAAAATGTTAAAAATCATTGTCATTCCTGTTTATTTTTTGTGAAACTTTTTCCCAAGTTCGAAATCTTATCAGTAGATGGCAACGGCCATCTCCCGCTTCCCCTCCCTGAGCGGGTGCCTTAACCCTGTTTAAGGCGTTGCAGCCCCCGGTTTTAATCCCCTTTGGCCGGGGGCTTCTTTTTGTCCTCGCGCCGGACACCCAACCAAGCCCCGATTACGTCTTCGGCTTCTTCCATGCCCTGTTTTTTCGAACTGGAAAAAAGCTGCGCCGTGTAATTGTCCGCATAATCACGCAGTCTCGCCTGTACGGCGTGCAGGGTCTTTCGCCCCTCCTGCCGCGAAAGCTTGTCCGACTTGGACAACAGTACGTGTACCGGTTTTCCGGTTGACGCGAACCAATTCAGCATTTGACAATCGGACTCGGTGAGCGGATGGCGTGCGTCCATGATCAGCACCATGCCGAACAGCGAACCGCGTGTCTGCAGATAGGTCGAAAGCAGTTGCTCCCAATGCGCGCGCAGTTCGCGCTGCACCTTGGCGTAGCCGTAGCCCGGCAGATCGACCAGGAAGGCACCGCCGGGGAGACTGAAAAAATTGATCTGTTGCGTGCGTCCGGGCGTCTTGCTGACGAAGGCCAGACGGTTATGGTCCACCAGAGTGTTGATCGCGCTGGACTTGCCTGCGTTGGAACGCCCGGCGAAGGCAATCTCCGGCCCCAGCGGTGCGGGCAGATCGGTGAGATGGTGCGCGGTGATGTAAAAGCGGGCGCCGCGGAACAAGGACATCGCAGATGAGACCATAAAGGATGGGAACTCGGCTAGAATATCAGCTTTTTTACCTACCCAGCTTCGAGGAGCCTGAGCATGAAATTTATCCTGGCGCTCGCCGTTATGCTGTCGGCGATGTCCGCAGCAGCCGCCGAATTGCCATTCAAAGGGGATACGGCCAAGGCGCAAGGCATCGTCAATCAGGTCTGCGCAGCCTGTCACGCAGCCGACGGCAATAGCCAGATCGCGGCAAACCCTAAACTTGCCGGACAGATTCCGGAATATCTGTACAAACAACTCGAGAATTTCAAGGCGGCGCCGGGCAAGAAGGCGGAACGCGTCAACCCGATCATGGCGGCCATGGTGGCCAGCCTGTCGACCGAGGACATGCGCAACCTCGCAGCGTATTTCGCCAGCCAGACGCCCACACCTGGCGCGGCGAAGAGCAGGGACCTGGTCGTATTGGGCCAGCTGGTTTACCGAGGGGGAATCGCCAGCGAGAGGATTGCAGCCTGCGCATCTTGCCATGGTCCGAGCGGAGCCGGGATGCCGGCGC
>DATKUQ010000522.1:0-2086 GCA_035530495.1 Burkholderiales bacterium | reverse complement strand
CTGCGCGATGTCGGTGATCGGAACATTCTCCAGACCCGGTTCCAGCGCCGTGCCGGCGTTGCCCGGGGCGACATAGACCTTCTGCACGCGCGGCGCCTGCGCCAGCCTCCACGCCAGGGCGTGCTCGCGACCGCCCGCGCCGATTACCAGAAGCTTCACGATGTTGGACTCTTATAAGCCAAGACGTTACAAGGGCACTGAAGACTTCGATAAACGGCAAATGCGCGTTCGCGGGGGGATATACGCCCCGAAGGAAGTCCCCTCGGGGGACAAGGGGGGGTGCACCCCCCCTTGTTCGTGCGATAAGGAATTTTCCTTGGCCGGAGACACTTTGTTTGCTTTCAAAGCGTCCGGTCTAATGTCGGAAGTGGCGGAAGCCCGTGTACACCATCACCAGGCCGAGCTCGTCGGCCGCGGCGACGACTTCCTCGTCGCGCATGCTGCCGCCGGGCTGGATGATGGCCTTGGCGCCGGCCTCGGCGACCACATCCACGCCGTCGCGGAAAGGGAAGAAGGCGTCGGACGCGACGAACGAGCCCGCCAGCGACAGGCCGGCGTTCTTCGCCTTGATCGCAGCGATGCGCGCGCTGTCGACGCGGCTCATCTGGCCCGCCCCTACACCGAGCGTGTGGCCGCTGCCGCAGAATACGATGGCGTTGGACTTGACGAACTTGGCCACGCGCCAGGCGAACAGCAGGTCGCGCAGTTCGCCCTCGCTGGGTTTTTTCTTCGTGACCACGCGCAGCTCGGCCGCCTGCACGTTCTTGGTGTCGGGCGTCTGCGCGAGCAGGCCGCCGCCGACGCGCTTGAAATCGTAGCGGTTCGCGCCCGCTGCGAGCGGCACGACGAGCACGCGCACATTGGCCTTGGATGCGAGCGCCTTTTTCGCATCCGCGTCGTAGCCGGGGGCGATCAGCACTTCGACGAATTGCTTCGCCACCGCTTCGGCCGTCGCCGCGTCGACCGGTCGGTTGAAGGCGATGATGCCGCCGAAGGCCGAGGTGGGGTCGGTCTGGAGCGCCCGCTGGTAGGCTTCGAGCACGGTAGCGCCTATGGCGACGCCGCAGGGATTGGCATGCTTGACGATAACGCAGGCGGGTTCGGCGAAGGTCTTCACGCATTCCCAGGCCGCGTCGCTATCGCCGACGTTGTTGTAGGAAAGCTCCTTGCCCTGCAGCTGGGTGTAGCTTGCGAGGCTGCCGGGGAGTGGCTGCATGTCACGATAGAAAGCCGCGCTCTGGTGCGGATTCTCGCCGTAGCGCATGGCCTGCACCCTGGCGAATTGCAGCGTCAGCCGCTCGGGGTATTCCTGGCTCTTGTGCTGGGCATCGAGCCCGGTCAGATAATTGCTGATGGCGCCGTCATAGGCGGCAGTATGCGTGAACACTTTTGTCGCCAGCGCGAAACGCGTGGCGGCGCTGACCCTGCCGCCGTTCGCGCGCAGTTCCTCGATCAGCGCGGGGTAATCCGCCGGATCGACCAGAACAGCGACGCCGGCATGGTTCTTGGCCGCGGAGCGCAGCATCGTGGGGCCGCCGATGTCGATGTTCTCTATCGCCTCGGCCAGCGTGCAGCCGGGCTTGGAGATAGTCTCGGTAAACGGGTAGAGATTGACCACCGCCAGATCGATGGGTTCTATGCCCGCATCCTTGATCGCCGCCATGTGCGCGGGTACGTCGCGCCGCGCCAGCAGCCCGCCATGGATCATCGGGTGCAGGGTCTTGAGGCGCCCGTCCAGCATTTCCGGATAGCCGGTGTATTCGGCCACCTCGGTCACGGGTACGCCGCTCTGTGCGAGCAGCTTGGCGGTGCCTCCGGTGGAGAAAATGGCGACTTGCATTTGCACCAGCGCGCGCGCGAGTTCGACCACGCCGGTCTTGTCGGAAACGCTGATGAGGGCCTGCTTGACGAGAATGCTCATGTCTGAACCCGGGCAATGAGTGTTGGCGGAGGAGTGGTTCGTGGATGAAACAGGCGGCCGGCACTGTGCTTCGCCGATCGCCTCAAGCGTTAAATTTTTATCTTCAGCTGCTCGATTTTTTTGCGCAATGTGTTGCGGTTGATGCCCAGCCACTTGGCGGCCAGG
>DATKUQ010000521.1:0-2800 GCA_035530495.1 Burkholderiales bacterium | reverse complement strand
AGGCGCGCAACAGGCCGATGGGAAAGCGCGTGTCCAAGGTGATGCGTGCCGGCGTCAGCCAGCCGCGCCGTTCGGCCACGACCGGGATGCTCACCGTGGCGCCGCGCGCGGTCGCGACATCGCACTGCGTCGACTTGCCTTGATGCCACAGGCCGATAGCGCAGCGGTCGTAGCCGGAGCGGTTTTCGACGAACAGCTCGAACCAGGCAAGTTCGCCCGCGAACACCGGCTCCACGCGGCCCGGAGTGATATACAGGTGCACCAGGTTGCGGAACGTGTGCAAAATCGCGACCAGCCCCATGCTCCCGAGCAGAAAGGTAAGGATATAACCCAGCGAAAGGTTGTAGTTGATAGAGCCGATCAGCATCACGCCCAGCGCCATGCCGAAGGCCAGGCCGGGGCGGGTGGGCAGGATGTAGACGCGGTTTTGCTGCAGGTAAATGCTGCCCGGCTCAGGCGTGCGCGGACCGAAGAAGGTGCGGTAGAGCCGCGAGCGGCTCAGGATTTTTTCGAACATCACGCCGGCGCGCACTCGGAGTCCAATTCAACATGGGGGGATATCCCTCCAAAGGGACGTCCTTCGGGGCGCATTCCCCATACCCCCCTATATCGGGGGCCGTGTCGGTGATGCTGAAACGGCATCTTAGTAATCGACGCGTTTCAGGGAATCGGCACGGCCTCGATCAGGGCGGCCGTGACCTCGGAGGAGCGTTTGCGCGCCCCTTCGTGCGCCGGCGCGAGGCGGTGGCCGGCCACGCCGGGCAGGATCGCCTGTACGTCCTCGGGCAGCACCTTGTCGCGTCCTTCGAGCATGGCCCAGGCCTTGGCCGCATGCAGCATGCCGAGCGCGGCGCGCGGCGACAGGCCGTTGCTGAACTCGGGTGCGCGCCGCGTGTGCTCGACGATGGCCTGAACGTAATCGAGCAGTGCCGGGGCCGCGTGCACTTGGCTGGCGTTTGCCTGCATCTCCATCAGTTCGCCCGGCGCAAGGCAGGGCTCCAGCGTCGCGACCAGGCTGCGCCGCTCGACGCCCTGCAACAAGGCGCGCTCGGCGTCGCGGTCCGGATAGCCGAGTTCGATGCGCATGAGGAAGCGGTCGAGCTGCGATTCAGGCAAGGGGAAGGTGCCGACTTGGTGCGAGGGGTTCTGCGTCGCGATGACGAAAAACGGCTCGGGCAGCGGCCGGGTCTCGCCCTCGGCGGTGACCTGATGTTCTTCCATGGCCTCGAGCAGAGCGCTCTGCGTCTTGGGCGTGGCGCGATTGACTTCGTCGGCCAGGATCAGCTGCGAAAAAATGGGCCCCGGATGGAACTTGAATGCGCCGCTGTCGCGGTCGAATACCGAAACCCCGATGATATCGGCTGGCAGCAGGTCGCTGGTGAACGAAATGCGCTGGAACGCCAGGCCGAGCAGCCGCGCCAGGGTGTGGGCGAGCGTGGTCTTGCCCACACCGGGCAGATCCTCGATCAACAGGTGGCCACGCGCGAGCAGGCAGGCGACGGCCAGCCGTATCTGCCTCTCCTTGCCGAGGATGACCTTGCCTGCGTGCTCGATAACGCGGTGGATGGACGTATCGTGTGCGGCGAATTTCGTTTCAGCGTGTAGCAACAATCAAGTTCTCCGTGGTTTTTGCGCGAGGGACGGGTGATTAGCGAGGGGTTCCGCAAGGCACTCGTCATATTACGTGGATTTGGGCTAATATTCATTAAGTTCAATTCCGGCAACAGGATTCATGGCCACCGCTTTTATTACTCACCCGAAGTGCCACGAGCACGACATGGGTGCCTATCACCCGGAGTGCCCGGAACGGTTGACGGCGATCGACGACCAGCTGATCGCTTCCGGCATCGGACAGTACCTTGCGCACCATGAGGCGCCGCAAGCGAAGGTAAGCAGCCTGGCGCGGGTGCATCCGATGGAATACATCAGCCATATCCGCAGCAGCGCGCCGCAAAACGGCACGGTGCATCTGGACCCGGATACTGCGATGAATCCGCACACCTGGGACGCGGCGCTGCATGCGGCCGGCGCAGCAGTGCTCGCGACCGACCTGGTGCTCAAGCGGCAGGTCGAAAGCGCCTTTTGCAGCGTGCGCCCGCCGGGACATCACGCGATGCGCAGTCGCGCCATGGGTTTCTGTCTGTTCAACAATGTCGCCATCGCCGTTCGGCATGCGCTGGAGGAGTACGGCCTCGCGCGCGTCGCCATCGTCGATTTCGACGTGCATCACGGCAACGGCACCGAGGACATTTTCCGCGACGATGCGCGTGTGCTGATGGTAAGCACCTTCCAGCATCCGTTCTATCCGTACAGCGGCACCGATGATCCGGCGCCGAACATGGTCAATGTGCCGCTGCCGGCCGACTCCGGCAGCCAGCCGTTCCGCGAAGCCGTGACGCAGTACTGGCTGCCGGCGCTCGAGGCGTTCAAGCCACAGATGATTTTTTTCTCCGCCGGCTTCGACGCCCATGTGGAGGATGACATGGCGATGCTGCGGCTGGTGGACGCCGATTACAGCTGGGTCACGCAAGAGATCAAGGCCGTGGCCGACAAGTACGCCGAAGGCCGCATCGTTTCGGTGCTCGAAGGCGGCTACAACCTGTCCGCGCTCGGGCGCGGCGTCGTCGCGCACATCAAGGTGCTGAGCGGCTTATAGGAGGTTCGCTCCCGGGTCGATGTTGTAGGAGGGGCGCCCCGCCCCGGAGCCGTAGGACGGGCACCCTCGCCCCGGGGTTGATAGGGGTCGGGAAAGGTTGACCCTCCCCGCCCTCCGAACCGTGCGTGCAGTTCTCCCGCACAC
>DATKUQ010000520.1:0-13087 GCA_035530495.1 Burkholderiales bacterium | reverse complement strand
TATTTCGTGTTCGGGGACAATTCAATGCGCGTAGTCGTCACCGCCATGCTTTGGATTGAGGTCATTTTCATTCTGATCAACGGCGCCATACTGTGGCTGTTGCTCCGCCGGTCGTCGCCGCAGGAAATGACTGCGGCCGAGCGTTTTGCGCAGTCAGCGGAGCTTCTCCAGGCAAACAGGCGCGGGAAAACCTAGGGATCTCCATCGAGTCCGTACCGGGCGACGGGACGTGTGCAGGGTTTTCCTAAGCCGCTATCTCCGCGGCGCTTTGCACCTTGGCGTAGAGGCCGGCGAGCGCGGCCAAAAAAGCCGCGTGCACCTGCGCGGCCGGTACGCGCTGCTCGCCGAACGCTAAGGCGCGCGTGGCGCAGGCGTCGTGCGCCAGGCTGCAGGAAAAGCCCAGATCGAACGCGGCGCGCGTGGTCGCGTCCACGCACATGTGAGTCATCATGCCGGCGATGACCAAATGGTCCACATCCAGCGCGTGCAGGTGCTCCAGAAGCGGCGTGGCGCGAAAGCTGTTGGGGAAGTTTTTCTGGATCACCGTTTCGCCGGCGAGCGGTGCAACATTGGTGTGAATCTTCACGCCCTCGGTGTCGGGCAGGAAAAAGCCCGCGCCCGGCCGGTGGGAAACATGCTGGATGTGTACCAGCGGCAGCCCTTTTGCGCGAAAGCGCTCGAGCAGCTTCGCCGCCTGCAGACTCGCCTCGGGGCTGCCCTCCAGCTCCATCTTGCCGCCGGGAAAGTAGTCGTTCTGGATATCAATGATAATAAGGGCTGGTTTCATGCGCGTGCTCCGGGTTGGCTGCTGATTCTGTTCATGCGCCGTGGCTGCGCGCCGCGAAGCCGGCGGCGTGCAGCGCGCGAATAATCTCCTCCACGTGCTCGCGGCTGCGCGTCTGCAGCACGAAATCGACCTCGGCCGTCTGCAGCGGCAGGTTGGTGAAGGCGCGCTGGTGGTGTACTTCCTCGATATTGGCATTGACCTGCGCGAGACAGGCGGTGACCGTCGCGAGCGCGCCGGGCAGGTCGCGCAACTCCACCGTGAGCCGGGTGAGCCGCCCGGCGCGTACCATGCCGCGCTCGATGATCACCGACAGCATCAGCGGGTCGATGTTGCCGCCGGAGAGCACAATACCCGTGCGTTTGCCGCGGAAGTGCTCAGGATGGGCGAGCAGGGCGGCAAGACCGGCCGCGCCGGCGCCCTCGACCACCGTCTTTTCTATTTCCAGCAGCAGCACGATGGCATGCTCGATCTCGCCCTCGCCCACGAGGAGCACGCCGCGCGCGAGCTCGCGCACGATGGGCAGGGTAAGTGCCCCCGGCTGCTTGACGGCGATTCCATCGGCGATGGTATTGGCGGCGAAGCGGGGCGCCTCGCCGCGCAGCGCGCAATACATGGACGGAAAGTTTTCGGTCTCCACGCCGTAGAGCTCGAGCTCCGGTTTGACCGCCTTGGCCGCGACCGCCATGCCGGCGATCAGCCCGCCGCCGCCCACGGGCACGACCAGGATCTCCAGTTGTGGCTCGCGCGCGAGCATTTCCAGGGCCACCGTGCCCTGGCCGCTGATAACGCGCTCGTCGTCGTAGGGGTGCACCAGCGTCAGCCCGCGCTCGGCGGCGAGCGCGAGACCCTGCGCCTTGGCTTCATCGAAATTGTCGCCGGCGAGGATCACTTCGGCGCCGAAGGCGCGCGTATGCTCCACCTTCACATGCGGCGTGTGGCGCGGCATGACGATCACGGCGTGCAGGCCCAGGCGCTTCGCATGATAGGCCACGCCCTGCGCGTGATTGCCCGCGGACACGGCGAGCACGCCGGCTGCGCGCTCCGCGCTCGCGAGCGAGAGCAGCTTCACCAGCGCGCCGCGTTCCTTGAACGACGCGGTGAACTGCAGGTTTTCGAATTTAAGATACACCTCGGCGCCGGTGATTTCCGACAGCGTGCGCGAGTACAGGCAGGGCGTGTCGACCACATTGCCCGCGAGCAAGGCGGCGGCGTTGCGTATCGATTTTGCGGTGACGCTCATGGCGTTTGCAGTTTCAATGCTGCCACGAACCCTTGACGATGTTCTTTATGAGATGCAGCCGCCGGTGAAAGAAATGATCCGCGCCCGGCACCACGACCACCGGCAGCTCCTGCGGCCGCGCCCAGGCGAGCACGTTGGCGAGCGGCACCGTCTCGTCCAGCTCGCCGTGAATGATGATGCTATCCGCGGGGACCGGTTCGGCAGTGTAGCTGCGCCCGCCGCTGACGAAGCCTGCAGCCACGCCCACCAGTGCCATGCGCTCGGGTTGAACGCGGCGCGCCACCAGCGTCTGCACGTAGGCGCCGAAGGAGAAGCCCGCCAGCACCGGCGCCCCCGCGTGAAAGCGCGCGCGCGCGTAATCGATGACGGCGAGCAGGTCCTCGGTTTCGCCGCGTCCCTGGTCGTGTTCGCCCGCGCTCGCGCCCACGCCGCGGAAGTTGGGCCGCAGCGCGACGTAGCCGAGCTCGACGAAAGTCTTGGCCAGGGTCTGCACCACCTTGTTGTCGAGGCTGCCGCCGAACAGCGGGTGCGGGTGCGCGACCAGCGCCACGCCCCTGGGGGCGTCGTGAAACCTGTCGCGGCTTTCACCGCCCGCGGGCAGGTCGACAATGCATTCAATCTCGCCCGCCGCGCCCTCGAGCAGCAAGCGCTCTTTCGCCGCCCGCGTCATATTTTCAGGCGCTCGACTACGCGTCCATTGCGCAGGTGTTCCTCGATGATCTCGTCGATATCGTGCTCATCGATATAGGTGTACCAGGTCTCCTCCGGGTAGACGACGATGCAGGGCCCTTCCTCGCAGCGGTCCAGGCAGCCCGCTTGGTTGATGCGCACCCCGCCTTTGCCGGCGAGATCCAGTTCCTTCACGCGCTGCTTGGCGTAGTCGCGCAGCCTGCTCGCGCCCTTGTCGTTGCAGCAGACGCGTTCGCCGTCGCGTTGGTTGCAGCAAAAGAAAACGTGGTGGGTGTAATAGCTCATAGGATAGGCTCAAGAGAAACGTCGTTGGGGGGCATGCCGTGGGCCGGAATGCCCCCAACGAAGGCAAATTATAGCTGGTCGGCGCCGCCCGAGCCTGCCCCGGCCGGGCGCGGCGCGAGCAGCAACAGATAAAACAAGGTGGCGAACGGCCAGACGAGCGAGACCAGGTGCGTTACCCCGTTGAAGTTGAGAAAGTAGCCTTGCGGCCAGAACTGCAGGGTGTCGACGAAATAGGGGTTCTCGGGTGCGAGGTTGACCAGTACGGTCGCGGCCATCAGCAGCAAGCCCGCGAGCGCCATGCGTGCCGCGCGCGGCAGCGCCAGCACCAGCATCAGGGCGAGGGCGCCGGCGACCAGGCCGAGCAGTGCACCCGGCGTGAGCCAGGCGAATACGGTCTGCGCCTTGAGCAATTCGCCCACCGCGACCGTCTTCAGCGCCAGAGCGGCCGCGAGCAGACCCAGCAACAAGCCGCGCAGCGGCCGTCCGTCTTGCGCCAGGCATGACAGGAACAGGCCGATCGCGACCATGTTGCAGGCCGTGACCACCGCTTCCATCTGGATGAACACCTCGACCGGATGCAGCACGGCCGGCACTTCCTCGAACAGACCGCGCAGATCGCCGTTGCCGAACAGCAGGGTCGCCGGGTTGAGTTGGGTGAACAGCCACAGCCCGAGCAACACCAGACCCAGGTCATACTGGTGGCCGTCGAGAACCCAACGATGGCGCAGCTCGTGCATTTTTCCGCGGCCGAGCAGGCCGGCGCCGAAGAAGAGCGCCAGGCCGGCGCCGACGAGGGCGCCGAGGCTGTTGGTGGCGAGATCGAGGTTGGACGAGATGCGGCTGGGAAGGTAGGTCTGCAGCGCCTCCATGGCGAAACTCAGCGCGCAGCTGGCCAGGCTGGACAGGGCGAACGCACGCTTGCCGCGCACAAGCGGGTGCAATGCCAGCAGCGCAAAAAATCCCAAGGGCATGTAGGCGACCAAATTGGTCACCACGTCGAAAGCAGTGATGTAGCGCGGCAGACGCTCGGAAAGATAGGCGAACGGCCCTACGCCCTGATCGCGCCAGCCAGAGAAGGGATACAGGCTGGCGTAAATAACCAGCAGCACATAAGCGAGAAGCAGGTAGCGCGCCAGCGGCGACGGCCTGGCTTCGACCACGGGCTCGGTGCGCGCCATGCTACAGCCCCGCTAGTTCGGCCCGATAGAGCGACAACATCTCGGCGCCGAAGCAGGCGAACACGATTTGCGCGATTTGCGCTTCGGCCGCAGCGACCGCCGCGCATTCGCGCAGCGCAATGCGCGCCGCCTGCTGCAAGGGGTAGCCATAGACGCCGCAGCTGATCGCGGGGAAGGCGATGCTGGCGACGCCGTGCGCGAGCCCCAGCGCCAGGCTCTCGCGGTAGCAGGAGGCCAGCAACTCGGCCTCGCCCCGCAATCCGCCCTGCCACACCGGCCCCACGGTGTGGATCACGTATTTCGCCGGTAGGCGGTAGCCGCGCGTGATTTTGGCGCGCCCGGTGGCGCAGCCTTTCAGGGCGCGGCACTCGGCGAGCAGTTCGGGTCCGGCGGCGCGGTGGATCGCGCCGTCGACGCCACCCCCGCCCAGGAGAGAGTTGTTGGCCGCGTTGACGATGGCATCCACCCGCAGGGTGGTGATGTCCGCTTCGAGCGCAATCAGCTTGTCGTTCATGCCTGGATTCTACCGTGCCCGCGGAAGGGCGACGCTCGCGGGACCACGCACGAGAACCAAAAGCGAACACGCGCAGCGGCGTGTTGCGCTTGCCGACCGGACAAGCACAAAAAAGGTTCGTGGCCGATCGAATTTATATGCTGCGGGCCGCATCGGCGAAATGTGCGCCGCGGCTATAACACCAGATAAATGTGCCAGGCGAGCAAGACGGCGAGCAGGACGCCGAGCACAACGGTGCTGCGGTGGCGCCGCCTTTGCTCGGCTGCGAGCCGCTCCAGCGCCTGTTCGACACCAGCGACATGGTCCTCGTAGAGGGCGCGGTGCGCAAGGCGCGGCAACTGCGGCAGCATGCTGGCCCAGCGCGGCGCCTCGTTCAGGACATTGCGCACGAGACCGCGCCAGCCTAGCTGCTCGCTCATCCAGCGCTCGAGATAGGGTTTGGCGGTTTTCCACAGGTCCAGGTCGGGGTCTAGCTGTCGCCCCAGGCCCTCTATGTTGAGCAGGGTTTTTTGCAGCATTACCAGCTGCGGTTGGATCTCGACATGGAAGCGGCGCGAGGTCTGGAACAGGCGCAGCAGCACCCGGCCGAAGGAAATGTCCTTGATCGGCCGGTCGAACACCGGCTCACACACGGCGCGGATGGCGTTTTCGAACTCGTCTATGCGTGTGTCGGGCGGCACCCAGCCGGCTTCCAGGTGCGCCTGCGCCACGCGCTTGTAATCGCGCTGGAAAAAGGCGAGAAAATTCTGCGCCAGGTAGTTCTTGTCGACGTCGGTCAGTGTGCCCATGATGCCGAAATCGACGGCGACGTACTTGCCCCGGATTTCGGGGTCGGTGGAGACGAAAATGTTGCCCGGGTGCATGTCGGCGTGGAAAAAGCCGTCGCGGAACACCTGGGTGAAGAAAATCTCCACCCCGGCGCGGGCGATGCGCGGGACGTCTACCCCGGCGGCGCGCAACTCCTCCACGTGGCTGATCGGAATGCCGCTGATGCGCTGCATCACCATCACCGAGGAGGAGCAGTAGTCCCAATAGATTTCCGGAATCATCAGCAGCGGCGAGGCGGCGAAGTTGCGCCGCAGCTGGCTCGCATTCGACGCTTCGCGCATCAGGTCGAGTTCGTCATTGAGGTGCATGGCGAACTCCGCCACCACCTTGCGCGGTTTCAGGCGCCGGCCGTCGACCCACAGCGCCTCGATCAGGCCGGCGGCGCTGTCGAGCAGGGCCACGTCCTTTTCGATCGCTTGCTGCATGTTCGGGCGCAGTATCTTGACCGCGCATTCGCGCCCGCCAGGCAGCACTGCAAAATGCACTTGCGCAATGGAGGCGCTCGCCACCGGCCGCGCTTCGAATTGTTCGAATACCTGCGCCACCGGCCGTCCGAACGCGCGTTCCAGTTGCGCATGGGCCAGTTCGGTCGAAAACGGCGCCACCTGGTCCTGCAGCCGCGCCAGCTCGTCCGCGATATCGGTGGGCAGCAGGTCGCGCCGGGTAGAGAGCACCTGGCCGAACTTGACGAACAGCGGCCCGAGAGCTTCCAGCGCCAGGCGCAGGCGCACCGCGCGTGGCTCGGTCAGCCTGCGCCAGAACAGGACGCGCTGCACCACCACGAGCAGGAAGCGCGTGCGCGCGTGGGCGAGCACGAATTCATCCAGGCCGAAGCGGATGCCGACGATGATGATACGGGCGAGGCGAAGAAGACGCTGCAATTGATCGGCCTGCGGGGATCGGAAAGCGGATTTTAACTGCTAAGGGCGCCAAGGATGCCGGGTAAAGACGGCGGCGTATGCGTTTGCGTCCTCTGCATCCTCGGCGGACTAGGCTTTCCCGGTTAAGATTTCGATTCGCTTCTCCAGCCGCGCCAAGTCGTCGCGCAGCCGGTCCGCGTCAGTCAGGAATTGGCGCACATCGGCAGGACGGGCCAGGAGCGGCTGCTCCTCGATCCAGTATTCGGCAAAGTTTTGCGCCAGCTTTTCGGCGGCCTCGCGGTTCCACGCCGCGAAGCGCCTGCCTTCGGTCACCATGCGCTGGGCGAACACGTCGCCGAACACCTTGGACAGGTCCTCCGCGAGATCCCAGCGCAAATGGCGGAACAGGTATTGCACCGTGCTGGCCAGGTCGGCATTGCCTTCGATGCCGATTTCGCGCATCAATGCGTCTTCACCGCGCAGCGACGCCGGCAACGCACTTGGTCCGATGGTGACGATCAGGCTGGGCACCGCGTCCTGGGCTGCGCCGCCCACCAGTCCGGAGTCGAGGATGTCCAGGCGCAGCGCGGGCAGCGGCGCGGAGCGGAATTCCACGCACTGCCCGGCATAGGGCTTGAGTTTGTCCCGCGCCCAGGCTTCCGCGCTGAGCAGGTGGTTGAGGGCGAATATTCCAGGGTGTGGCAACACGGCTTCCTCGAATGTTGGGCCCGCTTACTGCATTTGCCGTGTGTACACGGGCACGCGGCCGGCCGCCCCGGACACCGGTCTTGCCGGGCGCCGGACCTCTGCGACCGCGGCCGTCGACGCCTGCGCGAGGAATGCGGCGATCAATGTCGATGTCAATGGTTTCATGTTCTTGCGTTGCAGCGCCGGCCGTTCATTATGCGCCCATGGCATCAAACCTTGTAACCGCGATGCAGGGCTACCACGCCGGCGCTCAGGTTGAAATATTCGACGCGTGCAAGGCCGGCATGTTCCATCAGGGTCTTCAGCTGCTCCTGGTTGGGGTGCATGCGTATGGATTCGGCCAGATAGCGATAACTGCCGGCGTCGCCCGCAATCTTGGAGCCGAGCCAGGGCAGCACCGTGAACGAATACCAGTCGTAGGCGCGGGTCAATGGCCGCCATACGCGGGAGAATTCGAGCACCAGCAAGCGCCCGCCCGGCTTGAGCACGCGGCGCATCTCGGCCAGCGCCTCCTCCTTGTGCGTCATGTTGCGCAGTCCGAAGGCTACGCTTATGCAGTCGAAATAATCGGCAGGAAACGGCAGGCGCTCCGCATCGCACTGCGCCAGCGGGAGCGCGTGCCCCTCGTCGAGCAATCGGTCGCGTCCGCGCGCGAGCATGGCACGATTGATGTCGGTGAGCCAGACTTCTCCTGCGGGGCCGACACGCCCGGCGAACGCGCGTGCGAGATCGCCGCTGCCGGAGGCTACATCGAGCACGCGCTCGCCCGCCCTGATTCCTGCCAATGCGATGGTGAACGCCTTCCACGCGCGGTGCATCCCGGCCGACATCAGATCGTTCATCAGGTCGTAGCTGGGTGCAACGGAGTCGAATACGCCCGCTACCTTGCGCGCCTTTTCGGCCTCGTCTATCTGTTCGTAGCCAAAGTGGGTCTTGCCGTTCATCGCAGGTTCCGCCTAGTATGGGTTCCCGGGCCGAAGCCGCGCACCGCGGCCGGGGACGGGGGCGTCTATGATACCGCGAGCGGCGCCGTTTCGGCTGTAACCAAAATGTCACGCCAGGGACATATTATTGTGCCCACAAGATCATGCCGCTAAATATTCTGATCGTCGAAGACGAAGCCGCCATCCAGGAATTGATTGCCATCAACCTGGAAGGCGCAGGACACCATGCCTTGCGCGCTGCGGACGCGGAGGAGGCGCTTGCCATCGTACGTCAGACCCTGCCCGATCTGGTGCTGCTCGACTGGATGCTGCCCGGGCAGTCGGGCCTGACGATCGCGCGGCACTTGCGCGGCAGCGCGCGTACCCGCGCCATTCCCATCATCATGCTCACCGCCAAATCGGCCGAGCAGGACAAGGTCATGGGACTGGAAGCTGGCGCCGACGACTACGTGACCAAGCCATTCTCGCCACGCGAACTGCTGGCGCGCATCAAGGCGGTGCTGCGCCGGCGTGCACCGCAGATGACCGACGATGCGGTCGAGGTCCAGGGTCTTCGGCTCGACCCGGCTGCGCACCGGGTCAGCGGCAACGGTCTGGCGCTGGACCTGGGTCCGACCGAATTCCGCCTGCTGCATTTCTTCATGACCCATGCCGAGCGCGTGCACACCCGCGCCCAGTTGCTCGACCAGGTCTGGGGCGATCATGTGTTCGTCGAGGAGCGCACCGTGGATGTGCACATCCGTCGCCTGCGCCAGGCGCTGGAGGCTAGCGGCCATGATGCGCTGATCGAAACCGTGCGCGGAACCGGCTATCGCTTCGCGCTAACGCCCTGAACCGCCCGGCTTGCAAAGGGCGCGGGGCGGGCATGCGATAATCCCGGCATGAAAAGAAATGGCCTGCCCTTCGTCAATTGAACGCCGTCTGGATCCGCGGCGCGCTGGCGCTGGTCCTTGTGTCGGCGGCCGGCGTCGTCACCTGGGCGCTGGTGGACCCGGTTTGGGGGCTTGGCGTCGTATGCCTCGGTCTCGCGCTGCTGTTACTGAGCCACACGGCCAATCTGGCCGCGCTGGCTGATTGGCTGCACGATCCCCTGGTGAGACCGGTGCCGCAGGGCAGCGGCGCCTGGGACGAGGTGCTGGCCGGGCTTTACCGTTTCGTGCGGGCCCGCATCAAATACGAGAGGCAGCTCGGCGCCGACTTGGAGCGCTTCCGTAATGCAGGGCTGGCGCTGCCCGATGGCGTGGTGCTGCTGGACACTAACGGCCATATCGAGTGGTGCAACCCGATCGCCAGCGCGTATTTGGGGCTGGACGAGGAGCGCGATGTAGGACGACCGCTGGCCAACCTGGTGCGGCACCCGGATTTCGCCGCCTATCTCGAACAGGGCGAATACGCCGAACCGCTCACCCTGCGCCTGGAGCGGGGCCAGGGCCGGGTGCTGTCGATCGCCATCATCCCCTACGGCGAGGAGCAGAAACTGCTGCTCGCCAGCGACATCACACTGGCCGAAAAAGTCGAAACCATGCGGCGCGATTTCGTCGCCAATGTCTCGCACGAACTGAAAAGCCCGCTTACCGTCGTGGCCGGGTTCCTGGAGACGATCACCGACGGTGAGGTGAAGCTGGACGAGGAGCGCCGGCAGGGTTATCTGAACATGATGCGCGTACACACCGGGCGCATGCAGCGGCTGGTCGAAGACTTGCTCACGCTTTCGACGTTGGAGGCCAGCAGGGGTTTGGACGACGAGGCAGTAGTCGATGTCGCAGCGCTGCTCGCTGGCGTGTGCGACGAAGCGCGGGCCCTGAGCGCCGGCCGCCATCGCATCGAACTCGGCATCGAAGGGCCGGCTGCGCTGCTCGCCAACGCGCAGGAGCTGCGCAGCGCATTCGGCAACCTGGTGAGCAACGCGGTGCACTATACGCCTGCGGGCGGCGACATCCGGCTGCGCTGGCGTTGGCGCGGCGCAGAGGCGGTGTTCAGTGTCAGCGATACCGGGCCGGGGATAGAGCCGCGCCATATTCCCCGCCTGACCGAGCGCTTTTACCGTGTCGACCATAGCCGCTCGCGCGAAACCGGCGGCACCGGGCTCGGCCTGGCAATCGTCAAGCACATACTGACGCGGCATCAGGGGACGCTGGAGATCGAGAGCGAGCCGGGCAAGGGCAGCTGTTTTTCCGCGGTGTTTCCGGCGCGACGCGTCAAATCCCCTGACCCCGTGGCGCTGGCGCAGCAGCCAGGAAGCGCCGGCTAAGGCGCAGGCTCGATCGCGACGCGCTCGAAATCGCTGCCGCGCTCAAGCACGGCGCTGAGCAGCAGCAACTCGGAACTGTCGCTGTAGACTTCCAGTATGCGCTTGGGCCGGTACCAGCCCAGTGGCAGAATCAGTGAAGCTGGCGCGGACAGCGCGGCCAGAGCGGGGCAATAGAGCGCGGGTACGAACTTTTCTTTCTGCGCGTTGAGCCCGGTGGCCCGTACGGCAACGGCTCGCGGTATCCCCGGAATGACGCGAACCCCGATTTGGATATTGCCGTTATCGTCGGTCTTGATCCAGCGCACTACCCCCACCAGGAAATTCTTGGCGTCGGCCGGTCGCACCGCGATTAGCTGGGCGTTCGCATAGCGGGCGCTGCCTGAGGCAACCGGGCGCACGATGCGCAGGCCCGACAGACTCTCCTCCTGCAGCTGCCAGTCCTCGGTCGCATAGCCGCCGGCTTCGACGAATGCATCCTCCAGGCGCGTGCTGGTATGACCGAAGGTGGCGATTTCGTCGCGTTCGCGCCTGGTCAGCTGGGTCGCATGTCCGGGTTGGCGGAACGTCTTGTTGCCCGATATATGGAAGTGCATGGAGACGAGCGTGCTGCACACCTTGGCCTGTGCGCTGACGCTGCGGCGCGTTTGCGCGCGCGCATTTTTGCCCTCGCACCAGAGGCGGAACAGGCGCACCAACGTTTGTTCCACGCCGGGCATGGCGCAATCCTCGCCCAGTCCCAGGCTGGCGGGCGGCTCGCCCTTGCGCAGCAGCACCACGCGCTTCTTCAGGATGCGCGCAAGCTCGCCGATGTCGAGCCAGGCCGAGGCGCTGCGGCCGCCGGCGTCGGCTTCACGGTAAGCGCCCGTCGCGGCGGAAAAATCCAGCAGCAGCGGCGGCAGGCTCTGGTCCTGTGGTGGCGCATTGCGTATCGGAACGCTCTGGGCCCAGCGCTCCAGCCAGCGCTGAATTTGCGCGAGCTGCTTTTGCAGCTGCTCGTTGGGGTCTGCCAGCATGAACAACAGCACATGCACGTACACTTCGGCGCAGCAGACATTCACTTTCCTGACCGGGTCCGAGATCTGCGTGGCGCTCCCGCCCGATTCTTGAGCCCTGCGGTAGAGCTGGTGCAGGGCCAGCCAGTAGGCATCGGGGACGGCGTGATAGACGCGGCAGTGGTCGAGCATATTCGATGCCAGGCAGTCCAGCCCGCGCTGGCAGAGCAGCGCAGTCTGGCTTTCGCGCTCGTCCGCCGCCGCGCCGGCCAGGCAGCGCTGATAGCCAATCAGCAGTTCCTGCCACAGCTTGACCACTTGGCCGAAAATACTGCGTTCCACCTGGGTCAGCGGCAGCGGTTTGTTGGCCAGCTTTTTGATCTGCTCCGTCTGCAGGAAATAGACCGGCTCGCGCAACGTTTCCAGCACTTTGAGCCGCTCGGCGGCAGGCAAGCCGAAGCGGTTCAGTTCCTGCAGCTGAGCCAACAGCCGGATTTGCGACGGCGCGACGTTGACCAGAGGCAACTCGGCAAGCCACGCGGCGCAGGAGATGCTGTCGGCGAACTCAGGGTGCGCGTCGGCGGAGATCGGAGGCAGCTCGAATTCGGGCATGGGCGTCATTGGGCCGGCATTGCGCTCATTTTGCCACCGCTTGCAGCAATTTGTGCAAGGCGCGTTTCAGGGCGGCGGGGTCGACCCGGCGCGCAGCGCCGGGCCGCCTTGCCCCGCTCCAGATGGAATCGGGAAAATGCTTGTCGTCGGCAAAGCGCGGGATCACATGCCAGTGCAGATGCGCCACCCTGTTGCCCAGGCTCGCCAGGTTGATTTTCGCCGGATGCATCAAGTCGCGCAAAGCCTGCTCGGCCGCAAACACCACGCGCATCAGTCTTTGCCTGGTTGCCGCATCGAGATCGGTCATTTCGCTCACGTGGCGGTTGAGTATTACGCGGCAGAATCCGGCATAGTCACGGTCTTCTACCAGGACGACGCGGCACAGTTGATCCTGCCATAGCGTCTCGCCTCCGGCAGAATCGCACAATTCACAGTCGGCGGCCATTAATTTGTTCACGTCGAGCCGAGGTTCTTGGCGCCGAATGTGAGCTTATTCACGGCTTAGAGCAGCACGCGCTCGATCCCGCCATGGGTCGCCTTAGCCACGTACTCGGGCATCCAGTCGGGACCGAGCACGTGTTTGGCGATTTCCACCACAATGTAGTCGGCGTCGGTACCGGCATCGTCCTTGTAGCGCGCCAGACCCTGCAGGCAGGAAGGGCAGGAAGTGAGGATCTTGACCTCGCCGCGGAATTCGCCGTCGGCGCCGCCGCCCTTTCTTGCGCGCAGCGCCGCCGCGCCTTTCCTCATCTCCTCCTCCTTGCGAAATCGCACCTGGGTGGAAATGTCAGGCCGGGTCATCGCGAGCGTGCCCGACTCGCCGCAGCAGCGCTCGTTCAACTGCACCTCGCTGCCCATCAGCTGGTTGACGACCTTGAGCGGCTGGTAGGTCTTCATCGGCGTGTGGCAGGGATCGTGATACATGTAGCGCACGCCGCCGACGCCATCGAGCTTCACCCCCTGCTCCATCAGGTATTCGTGGATATCGAGCAGGCGGCAACCGGGGAAGATCTTTTCGAATTCGTATTTCTGCAGCTGATCCATGCAAGTGCCGCAGGAAACGATCACGGTCTTGATGTCGAGGTAGTTGAGGGTATTCGCCACGCGGTGAAACAGCACCCGGTTGTCGGTGATGATGCGCCTGCCCTCCTCCTCCTCGCCGGCGGCGGTTTGGGGATAGCCGCAGCACAGATAGCCC
>DATKUQ010000519.1:0-16128 GCA_035530495.1 Burkholderiales bacterium | reverse complement strand
GCTCGCCGTCGCGCATGGTGGTATCGAATATGATCAAGTGGTTCTTCATCTCAGCCTCCTGTGAACAAATGCAATCAAGGATTGAACAATGCCCGCCTGCGCCGGGTGGCGCAGGATTCAAACAAAAACACGAATTGTGGGTTGGGTTATGTGCGCGCGGGGCGCAGCAGCAGGCCGGCCAGCAGAAGCAGGCTGCTAAGGAGAGCGGTCAACACTGTGGTGTTGGAAACCATGGTGGCCAATATATCGACTTTCATGCGATTAGGCAATAGGCCTGTCAGAACCTGCCAGCAAAACGCATTTTGCCGCCGTCCGATGTAGTGGAGCATAAGCTGCCAAGGAAGGGGCGGGACCCTCACTTCCCGCCCGGATTGCCTCGTCTTGCTACAAGCGTTTCCTGCGCCATTTCCACACCCACACCACATAACCGGACAGGGCATAGGCGACGAACAGCAGGAACAGCACCGTCGGCGGATGGCTGGATATCAGGATCACCGCGAACACGACCAGCAACAGCGCCCAGAACGGCACGCTGCGCCTGAAATTGATGTCCTTGAAGCTGTAGAAAGGGATGTTGCTCACCATAGTGAGGCCGGCAAACAGCGTGATAATGCAAGCGATCCAGCGCATGGTTCCAACCGCTTCGATCTTGAAATCGTCCACCACCCAGATAAACCCCGCCACCAACGCCGCCGCCGCCGGGCTCGGCAATCCCTGGAAATAGCGTTTGTCCACCACGGCGATATTGGTGTTGAACCGTGCCAGCCGCAGCGCCGTGCCGGCGCAATAGACAAAAGCCGCGATCCAGCCGATGCGGTCCATGCTCTTGAGCGCCCATTCGTACATCACCAGGGCCGGCGCCGCTCCGAAGGACACCATGTCGGATAGGCTGTCGTACTCTGCGCCGAACGCGCTCTGCGTGTGTGTCAGTCGCGCAACCCGCCCATCGAGTCCATCCAGAACCATGGCGATGAAAATGGCCACTGCTGCCTGTTCGAAGCGCGCGTTCATTGCCTGCACGATCGAGTAAAAACCGGCAAACAAGGCCGCGGTGGTGAACAGATTGGGAAGCAGGTAGATGCCGCGGCGGCGCATCTCCGAATTGAGCAACGGCTTCCTGCGCTTGTAGGCCGGCATGGTGCGACTATTCCAGTCTGGCTAAAACCGTGCTGGCAGCATACACCTTGTCCCCCAGGCTCGCCTTGATGCGCGCGTTGGGCGGCAAGTACAGGTCCACGCGCGAACCAAAGCGGATAAAGCCGTAGCGCTGCCCGCGCTGCAGTCGCTCGCCCGCCTTGACATAGCATAGGATGCGCCGCGCGATCAGACCCGCCACCTGCACGCACACCACATCGGCGCCGGCGTCGGCACGGATCCAGAGCGCGTTGCGCTCGTTTTCGACGGAGGCCTTGTCCAGCGCGGCGTTGACGAATTTTCCGGCCTTGTACCAGACCTGCTTCACCTCGCCGTCCACCGGAGCGCGATTGGAGTGCACGTTGAACACATTCATAAACACGCTGACCTTGACGGTTTCCCGATCGAGGTAAGGATCGCGCGCTTTCTCCACCGCCACGATGCGCCCGTCCGCAGGAGACACCACGGTCTTCGCGTCCCCAGGCGCCTCGCGCGCCGGGTCGCGGAAAAACTGCAGCACGAACACGGCAACGATCCACAGCGGAATAGACCAGGCGAGGCTGTACCAGGACGCGAGCGCCGCCGCCGCGACGGCGAGCGCCAGGAAGGGCCAGCCTTCCCTGGCGATAAGAGGATGCGGATAATTCATCGGCAGGAGACAGACGGGTCGGAAAGAAGGATCCTTGGCGCGTTTGCGCTGGCGCCCCCTTCCTCGAACCTGCCTAGTTCTTGGACTGGTCCACCAGCTTGTTCTTCCTGATCCAGGGCATCATCGCCCGCAGTTTCTCTCCCACCACCTCGATCTGGTGTTCGGCGGTGAGGCGGCGACGCGACAGCAGTGTCGGCGCGCCGGCGCGGTTCTCCAGGATGAAGCTTTTGGCATATTCCCCGGTCTGGATGTTCTTCAGCGCCTCGCGCATGGCCTTCTTGGTCTCGTCATTGACGATCTTCGGACCGGTCAGGTACTCGCCATACTCGGCGTTGTTGGAGATCGAGTAGTTCATGGTGCCGATGCCGCCCTCGTACATGAGGTCTACGATCAGCTTGAGTTCGTGCAGGCATTCGAAGTAGGCCATCTCCGGCGCATAGCCGGCGTCGACCAGGGTTTCGAAGCCCGCCTTGACCAGTTCGACACAGCCGCCGCAAAGCACAGCCTGCTCGCCGAACAAGTCGGTTTCGGTTTCTTCCTTGAACGTGGTTTAGATCACGCCGGCGCGCGCGCCGCCTATGGCCGCCGCATAGGACAACGCCAGGTCGCGCGCCTTCCTGCTCGGGTTCTGGTGCACCGCGATCAGCATCGGGGTGCCGCCCCCCTGGGTGTAGGTCGAGCGCACGGTGTGGCCCGGCGCCTTGGGCGCGATCATTACCACATCGAGATCGGCGCGCGGCGCAACCTGGCCGTAATGAATATTGAAGCCGTGAGCAAAAGCCAGCGTCGCGCCCTTCTTGATGTTGGGTTCGACCTCGCTCTGGTACACCGCGGCGATGTGTTCGTCCGGCATCAGCATCATCACGAAATCGGCGCCTTTGACTGCCTCCCCGACCTCTGCGACCTTGAGCCCTGCTTTGCGCGCCTTGTCCCAGGACGCGCCGCTCTTGCGCAGACCGACGGTGACCTTCATTCCCGAGTCGTGCAGGTTGAGCGCGTGCGCGTGGCCCTGCGAGCCATAACCGACGATCGTGACTTTCTTGCCCTTGATCAGCGAAAGGTCGGCGTCCTTGTCGTAATACACTTTCATGGTTTCCCCTCAGATTAAGAGACTGGAGCGCGGGGGCCGGAGGCTAGCTGCGGCACGACCTGGCTAGGATCCGGACCCTCCTTCCTGGTCTCTGTTTATTAAATTCTAAGCACCCGCTGACCGCGGGAAATGCCGCAGGCACCGGTGCGCGCCGTCTCGAGAATTGCGCCGCGGCCTAGCGCCTCGACAAAAGCATCCAACTTCTGCCCGGTGCCGGTGAGTTCGATGGTAAAAGTATCTTCGGATACGTCGATGATGCGCCCGCGGAAGATGTCCGACATGCGCTTCATGTCGTCGCGGTCCTTGGCGGCGGCGCGCACCTTGATCAGCATCAGTTCGCGCTCCAGGTGCGGGGCCTCGAACAGGTCGACGACCTTGACCACTTCGACCAGTTTGTTCAACTGCTTGGTGATCTGCTCGATCACGTCGCCGGAGCCCGAAGTGACGATGGTCATGCGCGACAACGACGGGTCCTCGGTAGGAGCAACGGTGAGCGATTCGATGTTGTAGCCGCGGGCGGAGAACAGTCCGGAAACACGCGACAGCGCGCCGGCCTCGTTCTCGAGAAGGATGGATATGATATGTCGCATGGGTGTCGGTATCGGCGATAGGTGGTTGCGAGGCGCTCGCGCTGCTTAGAGTCCGTTTCAATATGAGGGGATACCTCCCCTCATACTCCTCTAAATCGGGCCGTTGCAAAGTTCATTTTGCAACGGCATCTTAAAGTTCTTCGGCCAGGATCATTTCGGTGAGGCCCTTGCCGCCTCCGACCATCGGATAAACGTTCTCGGTCTGGTCGGTGATGAAATCCAAGAACACGAGTTCGTCCTTGCGCTTGAACGCCTCCTTCAGCGCGGCCTCGACGTCGGCCGGTTTGTCGATGCGAATGCCGACGTGGCCATAGCTTTCGACCAATTTGACGAAATCGGGCAGCGCATCCATGTAGGACTGGGAGTAGCGGTTGCCGTGGAAAAACTGCTGCCACTGGCGCACCATGCCCATGTAGCGGTTGTTGAGATTGACGATCTTTATCGGCAAGCGGTACTGCTTGCAGGTCGAAAGCTCCTGGATGCACATCTGGAAGCTCGCCTCGCCGGTGACGCACACGACCGACGCGCCCGGATTCGCGAGTTGCGCGCCCATCGCCGCGGGCAAGCCAAAGCCCATCGTGCCGAGGCCACCTGAATTGATCCAGCGGCGCGGCTTGTCGAATTTATAGAACTGCGCCGCCCACATCTGGTGCTGACCGACGTCGGAAGTGACGATGGCGTCGCCCTTGGTGATTTCGTACAGCTTCTCCAGCACGAACTGCGGCTTTATGATTTTGCTCTTGCGGTCGTAGCGCAGGCAGTCTTTGGTCTTCCACAACTTGATCTGTTCCCACCAGGCGCTGATCGCTTTCACATCCGGGCGCTGCTTGTTCGTCTCGATCAGCTTGACCAGGTCGTCAAGTACGTCCGGCACATGGCCGACGATGGGCACATCCACTTTCACGCGTTTGGAGATCGAGGACGGATCGATGTCGATGTGAATGATCTTGCGCGGCACCTGGCCGAAATGCGCCGGATCCCCAATGACGCGGTCGTCGAAGCGCGCGCCGATCGCGACCAGCACGTCGCAGTTTTGCATGGCCATATTGGCTTCGTAGGTGCCATGCATGCCGAGCATGCCGACGAAGTGCTTGTCGGTCGCGGGAAAACCGCCCAGCCCCATGAGGGTGTTGGTGCAGGGAAAACCCAGCGTCCTCACCAGCTTGGTGAGCTGGGGCGCCGCATCCGATAGGATCACGCCGCCGCCGGCGTAGATCATCGGGCGCTTGGCCTCGATCAGCAGCTGCGCCGCCCTCTTGATCTGCCCCGAGTGCCCCTTCACCACCGGATTGTAGGAGCGCATCGAGACCGTTTCCGGATACTCGAACTTGCACTTGGCGACAGTCACATCCTTGGGGATGTCGACCAGCACCGGACCTGGCCGTCCGGTAGTGGCAAGGTAGAACGCCTTCTTTATCGTCAACGCGAGATCCTTGACGTCTTTCACCAGAAAATTATGCTTGACGCAGGGGCGGGTGATGCCCACTGCATCACATTCCTGGAACGCATCCTGCCCTATTGCATGCGTGGGCACCTGCCCGGAAATGATCACCATCGGAATCGAATCCATATAGGCCGTGGCGATGCCGGTTACGGCATTAGTAACGCCGGGGCCCGAGGTGACCAGTGCAACGCCGACTTTGCGGCTCGAACGCGAATAGCCGTCGGCGGCATGGGCCGCGCCTTGTTCATGCCGCACCAGCACGTGCTTGACCTTATCCTGCTTGAACAGTTCGTCGTAGATAAACAAAACTGCGCCGCCGGGGTAGCCGAAAACATACTCGACTTTCTCCGCCTGCAGACTCTTAACCAGGATTTCCGCGCCCGATAATTCCATGATTCTCGCTGGGTTTTTCCCAAAGCTTTGAACATTAATGCCTGCCATTCGTTTGGTCAAGATTTTTTTGCTGCGACGCAACTCTGCGTGCTCGACAATTGCTCAACGCGTTATCCGGTTAAGCACTAAAATTCGCCACCATATTGAGGATCTTGTCCTGGCTTCCCGCAACGAATTTTCCGCATTCCTGCTTACCGTCGAGCGGCGCGCCTACAAGCAGGCGAGATTTGCCGTGCGCGACGAGCAGGCGGCATTGGATATCGTGCAGGATTCGATGCTCAAACTGTCGGAAAAATACGGTGCCAAGCCTACGGCCGAATTACCGATGCTGTTCCAGCGCATCTTGCAGAACACCATTCGAGACTATTATCGTCGCTACAAGGTGCGCGCGGCGTGGACGACCCAACTATCATCGATTCTTTCGGTCAGGGACGGCGGAGAAGAATCCGATCCGCTGGAAACTTTAGCGCCCGCCGAGGACTCCAATCAGGCTTTAGGACCGCCAGATCATCTTGAAAAATCACAACTTATTGTTTTGATTGAAGACGAATTGAAAAAACTGCCGCCACGTCAACGCGAGGCCTTCCTACTGCGTTATTGGGAGGAACTGGACGTTGCCGAAACCGCGCAGGCGATGGGGTGTTCGGAAGGCAGCGTCAAAACCCATTGCTCACGCGCGGCGCATACCTTGGCCACAGCACTCAAGCGCAAGGGGATCACACTATGAACGAACGCAAATTCGGCCACCAAATCAAGCAGCAACTCGACCACGCGCTCGATTTCGAACCAGCCACGCTGAACCGGCTGAAGCTCGCGCGCGAGCAGGCCTTGGCGCGCCAGCGCATGACCGAACCTGTGTTCGCGCTGGCTTGGGTGGATGCCGTTGTCGGCCGGCTGCCGCTCATTCCGGCCTCGGCGAGCATTGCGGTGGCCGGCGCTGCCCTGATTGTCGCATTCGTCAGCATGCAATACTCGCAGAAAACGCCATCGGTGGAAGATATCGAGGAAATCGACGCAGCGATCCTGACCAGCGACCTGCCTATCAACGCCTATCTGGACAAGAGCTTCGATACGTGGCTAAAGCGCTCGCAGCCCTGACGCTCGGGCTGTGCATCGCCCTCTCCAGCCTGGCCTCTGCGGCGGGAAAGAAGCAGCCCGATTGGTCGCAGCTTACGCCAGGGCAACAGCAGATACTGGCCCCGCTGGCGAGCGATTGGAACAATTTCGATCCGATCCGGCGCAGGAAGTGGCTGCTGACGGCCAAGCGCTACCCCAAGATGAAACCGGACCAGCAGCAACGCCTACAGGCGAAGATGCGGCGCTGGGCCGAGTTGACCCCGGAGCAGCGCCGTATCGCGCGCGAGAACTACAAGAAACTGGCGAAGCAGTCGCCGGCGGAGCGCGAACGGATCAAGCGGAAGTGGGAGGAACGGCAAAAGCTGAATCAGGCCCGCGCAAATGCTGCCTTGGCGAACCCGTCCGCGCCGGGCGCGGCGGGCGCGGACAGCGGCTACGAAGCCGTAACGTCCCCAGCGACCGCCGGCCAGAAGCGCTGACGTGGCGACCCTAAACGAGGCAGGCGCACACTCCCCCTGTCCGTATCCCAGCATCAGGCGGCGGCTCGTCTCCATGGCGTATGAGTCGCTGCTCCTGTTGGCCATCACGTTTTTCGCCGCCCTGCTATTCCTTTTGGCAAGCGGCGGTTCTGCCGACGGATGGGTACGTCATGTGTTCCAGGCCTATCTGTTCCTGGTCATTGGTCTGTATTTCGCCGGATCCTGGCGCCGCCAGGGACAGACTCTGGCGATGAAAACCTGGAGCCTGCGCGTGGTCGGTGCGAACGGCGCCAGAATCACCCTGCGCCAGGCCATGGTGCGCTATGCATGCGCCTGGCCCTGCCTCGCGCTGGGCGGGGTCGGCATCCTCTACGCCCCGTTCGACCGCGACCGGCTGTTCCTGCACGACCGGCTGGCCGGCACGAAAATCGTGAAAGATTAGGCCGAGGCCGACCGGCGCGCCGCCGCCTCTGACTCATCAGATCGCGTGGCTATATTTCGCCATGCCACCTTCGTCGGCGGCTGCTCAGGCGCCTCAGAAACGGCTTCTCAGCGTCTTTCCACCCACCACATCATCAACAGCGCCCCGAACAGGAACAACACGCTCGGCAACACAGCCGAGTAGAACGGCGGCCAGTTCTGCAGGATGCCTATGGACGAGGACAGGCCGTTGAGCAGGTGGAACAGTATTCCCAGCATGATGCCGGAAAAAATCTTTACCCCCACGCCGCCCAGGCGCACGTGCACATAGGCGAAGGGCAACGCCAGCGCCATCATCACCAGCGCGGCAAAGGGATAGAGCAGCTTTTTCCACAAAGCGATCCGGTAGCGCTCGGTCTGTTGGCGGTTCTCCGACAAGTGGCGGGTGTACCGGTACAGGCTGATCGCGGACATCTTTTCCGGCTGCACCAGCAGCACAGACAGAAGGTTCGGCGTCAGTACTGAATGCCAATCGGTCTGGGCAAGCCTGGATACGCTGGTGCCGTCGCTGTCGAAACTGGTCCTCACCACCCCTTTCAGAAGCCAGGTATTGTTCTTGATGAACTTGCCGCTTTCGGCAAAGCTGATCGAGCGTAGCCGATAATCGCTATCGAAGGCGTAGATCCTGATGCCGCGGAGCGAACTGTCGGGCTTGACCTCGCGCACATTGACGAAGCGCGATTCGTCCTTTACCCACAGCCCGGATCTGAATTCCTGCGCCACCACCGTGCTCATGGCGGCAAGCCGCAGCTGCTGTGCAGCGCGCTCGGCGTAAGGCGTAATCAGTTCGCCGAAAGCAAACGTCAGCACCACGAATATGGCGCCGATGCGTGCCAGCGCGGCGCCGGCAGCATACGGCGACAGGCCGGATATCCGCATCACCGTGTACTCGGAATTGGCGGCGAGCTGCGACAGGGCATAGAGCGTGCCGATCAGCACTGCGATAGGAGCGAGCTCATACGCGTGCCCCGGCAAAGACAGCAGCACGAACAGCAGCACATGCTTCAGATCGTAATGGCCCCGTCCCAGATAATTGAGCTCGTTGATCAGGTCGAAAAAGGCGAACAGCATCAGGAACGCGATCATGACCAATAGCGTCGCCGCGTAGATCTCGCGCGCGAGGTACTTGCGCAGAATGATCAACGCCATCTCCGGAATATGGAGTTGATGCTCATGCGGCGATAGAACAGCGCAATCAGCAGCAGCAGCATACCGAAATGCACTGCCCACCAGCCAATATGGAAAGACAACCTGCCCTGCGACACCCACGCCTGGCTTACGCTGATCAGATTGCTGTATACCATGTACGTGAGCAGGGCGAACACCAGGTTGGCCGAACGGCCGGCACGCGGATTGACAAACGCAAGCGGAATGGCGAGCAGGGTCAGGTTGAGTGCTGACAATGGCAGGCCGATGCGCCACAGCAGTTCGGCCAGATTGCCTTGGCGTGGATCTTCCAGCAGCGCTTGCGTGGACAAAGCGCGCGCAGGAATCTGGCCGACCGTGGCTTCGCGCGTCTCGATGCGCACTGCATAACGCTTGAACTGCATCACGCGGTACTCCACATCGCCCGGCTTGCCCTCGTAGCGCCTACCGTCGGTGAGCACGATGAAGCGGTCGCCGTTGGCAGCCGTTTTCTCGGCACCGTTCCGGCTAACCATCACCGCGAGCCTGCCATGCTGCATGGAAGTGACAAACACATTCTTCACCTTGCCCGAATCGCCAGCCGCGGCTTCGACGAAGAATACACGGTCGGCATTGGCCGACTCGCGGAACACCCCCGGGGCGACGCGCGACAACTCGTCGCGGCTGTTGAGTTGGCGCCGGTACTCCTCGCTCTGGCTATTGGCCCAGGGCGCGAGAAACAGCGACAGCAGCGCGATCACCAGCACCAGCGGCACGGCGAAGGTCAGCACCGGCCGCACCCAGGCCGTCAGTGGAAGTCCCGTGCTGAACCAGATCACCATTTCCGAATCGCGGTAGCTGCGGCTGATCGTCATCAGCACCGCAATGAACAAAGTCAGCGATAACAGCACCGGCAGGTAGTTGAGCGCCGAGAACCCGAGAAGCGCGAGCACTGCCTCGGGCAGGAGCTTGCCGCTCGCGGCCTGGCCGAGGAAGCGTATCAGCTGCGTGGTGAGAGTGATAGCGAACAGCGTGGCGAAAACCGCAACCGCAAGATTGCCGAATTCGCGCAACAGGGACCGCTGGAAAATTGCCACTTAGCGTACCTGACAAGACGAGGGAACGAGTCCCTTCGGGTTCCCGCAAATCAGTCGCCTAACCGAAATTTCCGCGGGCGCCCATGGAACAATGTTCAAAATGTTGGTAAAGCTCCCCTCAGGCTCGCGCATGTCCGGCACCGCTCCGGTACTTTCTGAAGCCGCCTTTTTGGAGTGTGCCTGCGCCCTGGTCTCGCATCGGTGCTGCGCCAGAACGCAACGGCTTTGACTTGACGGGAACAAAGCAGGGATAATCTGGCGTAATCGGTCGATTGGATAGAAGGAGCAGCCATTGCAATTTAGCACAAAACGCAGCACACCGGAGATGCGCGCCACACCCTGCATCGCCGTGGGCGTGTTTGCCGGGCGTAAGCTAAGCGCCGCCGCCGGCGCGCTCGACCGGGCGGCACAGGGTGCGCTTGGCGAAGTCCTGCGCCGCGGCGACATGGAAGGCAAGCTCGGCTCGACGCTGATCCTGTACAGTGTCCCGGGCGTTGCGGCCGAGCGCGTGCTGCTGGTCGGACTGGGCGAAGAGACGAAGTTGCGCGAGCGCGAGTACCGCGAAGCGGGGCGCGCCGCAATCAAGGCCGCACAGGAAACCGGAGCCGAGATGCTTACGCTGTGCCTGGTCGAGATCCATGCGGGCCGCCGCGACGCCAGTTGGAAAGCGCGACAGCTGGCGCTGATGGCCGCCGAGTGCGCCTACCGCTTCGACTCCATGAAAAGCGAGAAGAGCGAGCCGCGCCCCCTCGTTCACGTCGAGTTGCTGACCGGTGCGCGCGATGCGAGTGCCACGGCGCACGGCTTGCGCCAGGGCGAGGCCATAGGCGCAGGCGTGTGCCTGGCGAAGGACCTGGGCAACCTCCCGGCCAATGTCTGCACGCCGGCGTTTCTCGCCGAGCAGGCGAGAAAAATCGCGAAGGAATGGAAACTCGGCGTGGAAGTGCTGGAGCGCAAGGACATGGAGAAGCTGGGGATGGGATCCCTGCTGTCGGTGGCGCGAGGCTCGCGCCAGCCGCCCAAGCTGATCGTGCTCAACTATGCCGGCGGAGCGAAGAAGGCGAAACCCCTGGTGCTGGTCGGCAAAGGCGTTACCTTTGACACCGGCGGCATTTCACTCAAGCCGTCGCCGGAGATGGACGAGATGAAATTCGACATGTGCGGCGCCGCGAGCGTACTCGGGGCGCTGCGCGCCTGCGCCGAAATGAAGCTCAAGCTCAACGTCGTCGGCATCATCCCGACCACCGAAAACATGCCGGGCGGGGCAGCGACCAAACCGGGAGACATCGTCACCAGCATGTCCGGACAGACGATAGAGGTACTCAATACCGACGCCGAGGGGCGTCTGATCCTGTGCGACGCGCTGACCTATGCCGAGCGCTTCGAACCGGAAGCCGTGATCGATATCGCCACCCTCACCGGCGCCTGCGTGATCGCGCTGGGCCATGTCGCCAGCGGCCTGTACAGCAACAAGGAAACGCTCGCGCGCGAACTGCTCGCGGCAGGCGACGAGTCCTACGATCGCGCCTGGCACATGCCGCTGTGGGACGATTATCAGGAGCAGCTGAAGAGCAATTTCGCCGACATGGCCAACATCGGCGGCCGGCCGGCCGGCAGCGTCACCGCAGCCTGCTTTCTGTCGCGCTATGCCAAGAAATTCGCCTGGGCGCATCTGGACATCGCAGGCACCGCATGGAAATCAGGCAAGGACAAGGGATCCACAGGGCGGCCCGTCGCGCTTTTGACCAGTTTTCTGATGAAACGGGCGGGGAAAGGGCCATAAGCGATGCCTGATGCGGGGACTGTAAGGTCCGCTAGCGCGTCACCGACCGCGTTTCATAAGCGCACATGACCCGCATCGACTTCTATTTCGAGGCCGAGGACAAGCTGCAGATCGCCTGCCGCCTGTCGGCCAAGGCGGCGCAGCAAAAGCTGCGGGTACTGATCTATGCACCCGACGAACTTGGGGCGCAGAAGATCGACAGGCTGCTCTGGACCTGGCAGGCCACCGGCTTTCTGCCGCACTGCATGACACGCAGTCCGCTCGCCGCAGAGACGCCTGTGCTGATCACCCACGACCCTGAAGACACGCCGCACGATGAAGTATTGCTGAATCTGCATTCCGCGTGGCCGCCCGCATTCAGCCGCTTTCAGCGCCTGGTGGAGATCGTCGGCCGCGACGAGGAAGACCGCGAAGCGGCGCGCGAACGTTTTCGTTTTTACCGCGACCGCGGCTACGAGATCGCAAAACACGACTTGTCGAAGGCCCATGGCTGACCCGGACGATCTGCTGAGCAAGGCCGATGCGCTGATGGCGCGCCACCACCCGGAGCGCGCCCGGGCCGCGCACTACGCCGAGATTCCGGTGCTCGAGGAGGTAGTGGACTTCGCCCCGGAAAGCGGCGACCTGCCGCTGCTGACCGAATATGTCGTACACGCGCCGCCGGACGAGGAGCAGATCAAGGCGCTTGCCGCGAGCATGCGCGAATCGCTGCTCGCCGCGCTGCAGCCGGAAATCGACGCCCTGATCGACGAACGCCTGAAACAGAGCCTGTCGCCGCTGATTGAAAGAATGTTCAACGAATTACGCGGCGAGCTGGAGCTGGTCGCGCATGAAATCCTCGGTCAAGCCATCCACACCGCCGTGGAGCAGGAGCTCGACCGGCAAAAGTAGCGCGGCGCCGCCCTAATTGAGCCAAACAAGCGCCTTTCTGCAGCCTGCCGTCTGCATCAATCCGCTATAATTCGCGCTTCGCTCATTCGAGCCGCCTTCTCCGCAAAGCGCCGCTCGATGCGCTTTTCCCAGCAGAGAAGAAATGGAACTAAGCAAGAGCTTTGAGCCGCACGCCATCGAGGCGCACTGGTATCCGGAATGGGAGCGGCGCGGCTATTTTGCGCACTCGGCCGATCGCAGCAAGCCGGCCTACTGTATCCAGCTGCCACCGCCGAACGTGACCGGTACCCTGCATATGGGCCATGCATTCCAGCAGACGCTGATGGACACGCTGGTGCGCTATCACCGCATGCGCGGCTTCAACACCAACTGGGTGGTAGGCACCGACCACGCCGGCATCGCGACTCAGATCGTAGTCGAGCGCCAGCTGCAGTCCGAGGGCAAGAGCCGCCCAGAGCTGGGGCGCGAAAAGTTCCTCGAACGCGTGCGCGCATGGAAGCAGGAGTCGGGCTCGACCATCACGCGCCAGATGCGGCGCCTGGGCGTCTCCGCCAACTGGACCTACGCCGATGCCGAGGGCCAGCACGCCGGGTACTTCACCATGGACGAGCGCATGTCCCGCGCCGTGGTCGAGGTGTTCGTGCGCCTGCACCAGGAAGGTCTGATTTACCGCGGCAAGCGCCTGGTGAACTGGGATCCGGTGCTGGGCACGGCGGTATCCGACCTGGAAGTCGACAGCGAGGAGGAAGACGGCAAGATTTGGGAAATCCGCTACCCGTACGCCGACGGCAGCGGCTCGCTGGTGGTCGCGACGACGCGCCCCGAAACCATGCTGGGCGACGTGGCGGTCGCGGTCAATCCGAAGGACGAGCGCTACACTGCGCTCGTTGGCAAACAGGTGGTGCTGCCGCTTACCGGCCGCACGATACCCGTGATCGCCGACGATTACGTCGATCCGGCGTTCGGTACCGGCTGCGTCAAGATCACGCCGGCGCACGATTTCAACGACTACCAGATCGGCCAGCGGCATGGGCTCGCGCAAATCAACGTGCTCACGCTCGACGCAAGGATCAACGAGCAGGCCCCGGAGGTCTATCGCGGCCTGGACCGCTTCGAGGCGCGGGCGCGTATCCTGCAGGACCTGGCGGCGCAGGGATGTCTGGTTTCGGAAAAACCTTACAAGCTGCGCGTGCCGCGCTCGGGCCGCACCGGCGCGATCGTCGAGCCGATGCTGACCGACCAGTGGTTCGTCAAGATGGAAGGCATGGCCAAGAGCGGGCTTGAAGCCGTAGCGAGCGGCGAGGTGAAATTCTATCCCGATCACTGGAGCACCACCTACAAACACTGGCTGGAAAACATCCAGGACTGGTGCATCTCGCGCCAGCTCTGGTGGGGCCACCAGATCCCCTGCTGGTACGACGACCAGGGCAACAGCTATGTCGCGCGCAACGAGGCGGAAGCCCGGGCGCTAGCCGCGGCGAAAGGCTACGCCGGCGCGCTGAAACGCGACGAGGACGTGCTCGACACCTGGTTCTCCTCGGCCCTGGTGCCGTTCACCTCGCTCGGCTGGCCGGAAAAGACCGCCGACCTGGAGGCGTTCCTGCCCTCCTCGGTGCTGGTCACTGGATTCGACATCATTTTCTTCTGGGTGGCGCGCATGGTCATGATGACCCTGCATTTCACCGGCAAGGTGCCGTTCCGCCACGTCTACATCAACGCCCTGGTCCGCGACGCGGAAGGCCAGAAAATGTCCAAGTCCAAGGGCAACACCCTGGACCCGCTGGACCTGATCGACGGCGTCAGCTTCGACGCACTGCTCGCAAAATCGACGCAGGGCCTGATGCTCGCCAGCCACAGGCAGAAAGTCGAAAAATACGTGCGCAAGAATTACCCGAGCGGCATCCCCTCCTTCGGCGCCGATGCGCTGCGCTTCACGTTCGCCTCGCTTGCAAGCTTCGCGCGCACGCTCAACTTCGACCTCGGCCGCTGCGAGGGCTACCGCAACTTCTGCAACAAACTGTGGAACGCGACGCGCTTCGTGCTCATGAACACCGAAGGCAAGGACTGCGGCGCGGACGAATCCCTGCCGCTCGCGCCCTCGGTCATGGACCGCTGGATCGTGAGCCGGCTGCAGCGCGCGGAGAAGGAGGTGTGCGAAGGCTTCGACAGCTATCGCTTCGACCTCGCGGCGCGCGCATTGTACGAATTTGTCTGGGACGAATACTGCGACTGGTATCTGGAATTGGCCAAGGTGCAGTTGCAGGCGGGCAGCGAAGCCGAGCAGCGCGCCACACGCCGTACCCTGGTGCGCGTGCTGGAGGCGGTGCTGCGGCTGGCCCATCCGGTCGTTCCGTTCATCACCGAAGAGCTATGGCAGCGCGTGGCGCCGCTGGCCGGGCGCGCGGGTGCAAGCATCCTGCTTGCGCCCTACCCGCAGCACCAGGCCGAGCGCATCGACGCCGCAGCCGAGGCGGAAATCGCCATGCTGAAGGAATTGGTAGGCGCCTGCCGCAACCTGCGCGGCGAAATGAATATCTCCCCGGCACAGCGCATCCCGTTGCTCGCGACCGGCGACAAAGCCATGCTGGAAACCCTGTCGCCCTACATCAAGACCCTGGCCAGACTCGCCGAGGTAAACGTCGTAGACGCCCTGCCCGAAGCAGACGCCCCCGTCGCGGTGATCGGCGACTGCCGGCTGATGCTCAAGATCGAAATCGACAAAGCGGCGGAACGCGAGCGCCTGCAAAAGGAAATCTCGCGGCTCGAAGGCGAGATCGCCAAGGCCAAGGCCAAGCTAGCCAATGCCGGCTTCGTCGCCCGCGCCCCGGCCCAAGTCGTGGCGCAAGAGAAAGAACGCCTCTCTGCCTTCGCCACCACTCTGGAGAACCTTAAGCCACAGCTCGCCAAGCTCGCTTAGCCCTGCGGCCCGGGCCTGGTGATGTGGCCTTCCCGGGCTGTTCTGCTTACTTCAGCTTCACGCTATAGGCGATGCCGAGCGAGTTCTCGTACATCTGGATTTTATCGGTGGCGTTGTCGCCGAGCCACTGGTTGAACAGGCTGGGGGCCGACACCGAGTTCCTGAACGCGTGCATGTAGGCCATGGTCAGTTCCGAGTCCTGGCTCAGGTCATAGGTAAAGCCCATGGTCACATGATTCTGGACCACGCCCGGGGCGATCATGTTGAAAGTCACGTCACGCCCCTGGATCGGGTTGTCGCTATGATTGTAGCCGGCGCGCAGGATCAGCTTCGGGCTGTACTGGTATTCGGCGCCGAGCTTGAACACATTGACGTCGCTCCAGCCGAAGCCGCGGCAGCTGTCACAGCCGAGCGTGCCGCCGATGGCCAGACCGCCGTTGGTGCTCGGATTGCCAACCGAGTCGACACCGGCGTAGTTGATCCTCTCGTAGTCCGCGGCGATCGTCCATTGGGGGTTGGCCTTGAACGCGATGCCAAGGGCCAGACTCTCCGGCATGTCGAAAGCGCCCCCCCCTGCGAACAGGTCCTGGTACTTGGTGAACTTGCCCATCTTGACCTTGCTGGTGTAGCTGGCGCCCAGGGTCACCGTATCCGAAACCCTGCCCATCCAGCCCAGCTTGAGGCCATAACCATACGTCGTGTCGTTGCCGCGATTCGTGAGGTTGTTACCGGCGCTATACGGGATGCCCTGTACGCCTCCAGGGGTGGTGTACGAATAAAAGGCGCTCAAGCCCTCGGCCTTGAACTGCTGTGCCGCAAGCAGCAGCGACACGCCGAAGGAATTGTTCTTGTTGACTTTTTTGGAAAACGTCGGCGCGACGATCAGTTGCGTCAGATTCATGCCGAGCTTGCCCTGACCGCAAAGCAGGTTATACGGACCCGGCTGCTGCGAGGCCGCATTGAATCCGGCATTCTGGGG
>DATKUQ010000518.1:0-2801 GCA_035530495.1 Burkholderiales bacterium | reverse complement strand
CGGCGCGTAAGGCGCTTGAATGAGACAGCCCGCGGAGAAATCCTAGATGCAGCGCACACGGAACCAGCCGAAGCAATGTTCGTTACCAGACAGACCGAGGCGGGCAGGGGTGCGTTAATTGCTTCAGGTGATTTGAACTCTACGCGTGGGAAACAAATTCGGGGTAGCCATCCCAGGCACGCACCCGATCGCGGCGCGCAATCCAAAACGCCCTTGCTTCGCACAAACTCATCAAAGGAACGCAAAATGACAGAATCCAATGCCGTAATTGCCGTCTTCGCCGATCACCATGGGGCGGAGGCTGCAGTGAAAAAACTGGCCGATGCCGGCATCGATATGAAACACCTCAGCGTTGTCGGCAAGGGATACCACACTGACGAAAAGGTCGTCGGATTCTACAACTCAGGCGATCGAATGAAGTTCTGGGGCAAGCGCGGCGCCTTCTGGGGCGGCCTCTGGGGCTGGCTGTTCGGCGGCGTGTTCCTGTTCATTCCCGTTGTCGGGCATGTCGTCGTGCTCGGATACCTTGCCTCCATGGTGATTTCCGCGATCGAAGGCGCTGTAGTCGTCGGCGGTTTGAGCGCCCTGGGCGCCGCGCTCTACAGCAGCGGCATTCCGAAGGACAGCGTGATTGCATACGAAACCGCCGTGAAAGCCGATAGCTTTCTGGTCACGGCGCACGGCCCGGCCGAAGAGATGGCGCGCGCGAAGGCCATCCTCGCGACGCTCGGTGCTTCGCGCGTCGATCTGCACCAAAGTGCGGCTGCCGCGGAATCGGCGAAGCACGCCGCATGAGATCGCGCGCAATCCCGGGCGTCGGGCATCCACGGTGACAGCGGGAATTCAGGCGGCGCCGGCGAGGCCGCCCTGGATCGTGCACGCAAGGGCGTTCGCCTTGGCGCTGGCGGGACTGTGCGGCTTGTCGCCCGCGCTCGCCGCTGCGGCACGGACCCAAGGTACACAAGGTACAGGCCGGACATCCATCGAGAGAGGACGCTACCTGGTCAATGCCGGCAACTGCGCCTCCTGCCATACCGACGCGGGCGGCAAACCGTATGCGGGCGGGCGCCCCATCCTCACGCCCTTCGGTACGATCTACTCCACCAACATCACGCCGGATGCGGCAACGGGCATCGGCAAGTGGTCGAGCCAGGACTTCTACAAGGCGCTGCACCAGGGCATCAGGCGCGATGGCAAGCACCTCTACCCGGCATTCCCGTATCTTTGGTTCACCAAGGTGAGCCGCGCGGATGTGCAGGCGATCAAGGCCTTCCTCGACAGCGTTGCCCCGGTGCGGCAGCAGAACAAGCCGGCCGAGCTTCCCTGGCCATTGAGCGTGCGGGAAATCCTCGCCGGCTGGAACGAACTGTATTTCCATGAAGGCGCTTTCAAACCCGACCCGAAAAAGTCGAAGCAGTGGAACCGCGGCGCCTACCTCGTCGAAGGCCTGGGCCATTGTGGCGCGTGCCACACGGCCACCAACGCGCTGGGCGCTCCGAAGTCGGGCGAGAAGCTGAAGGGCAGCGACTTCGGCCAGCACTGGTATGCACCCGGTCTGACAGAGAATCTGCGCGACGGCCTCGGCGCGTGGTCGGAGGCTGACATTGTCGCGTTCCTGAAGACCGGCTCCAACGCCAGGTCGGCGGCGGCGGGGCCCATGGCCGACGTCGTCAAGAATTCGACCCAGCATTTCAGCGATACCGATCTGAAAGCGATCGCCGTGTACCTGAAGGATATCCCCGCCGGGAAAGCCCAGACCACTACCAGGATTAAAGGGGCCGGCAGGCAGGCCTTATCCGGCGGTGAGGCAATCTACGCCAGGAACTGCATCGGTTGCCACAGAAAGAACGGCGCGGGCTACGCGAAAATATTCCCTTCGCTCAAGGGCAGCTCCGCCGTACAGGCCAAACTGCCGGATACGGTGATTCACATCGTCCTCGGCGGCGCGCATACGGCGAAGACTGCCGGTGCGCCGACCGCACTGCCGATGCCCGCATTCGATAGGAAGCTCGACGACCAGGAGGTCGCGGAACTCGTAAACTATATCCGCAATGCCTGGGGCAACCACGCGTCCCTGACCAGCGCCGACGCGGTGTCCAAAGTGCGCAAGGACGTCGCGCATGGCGGCGGCTGAGGGCGAGAAGAAGTCGCTGTCGATTTCGTATTGCTTCCGCCGTACCCGGCACTGAGCAGATCCGCTTGCGCGAATAAGCGGTCAAGGCAAGCGCGCCGGGGCAGCCCGCTGATCCTGACCAGCAATAACGGCTCCTCGAGCATCAAGTTCACGCAGTTCGCACCGGGTGACCCGCCCTGCCGCGTTCGGCAGAGGCGCTGCGCGAGCCTGGGAACGATGTCCACGCGCGCGAAAACAGGTCGTGGGGCTATCCGTCTGCTGGTGAATCCGGCTCGACAAGGAGCCGTGCAAGCACTATGCGCGGTGGCGCACGGACCAGCCGGACCTTTGCGCCTATAAAGACAGTCTGGCAATTCGGTAGTGGAGACTCCGCCGGTGAGCGTAGTCGCCTGTAACCGAACCAAGTATGTATCCAATAATGTAATAGGAGTTCAACCATGAAATGCATGAACCTGCGCAACACTTTGAGCGCCGCCCTGTTGATAGGCGGACCGATCATGGCAACGAGCGCGCTGGCTCAGTCGCAAGGCGGCTACGGCATGGGCTCCGGCATGATGGGCGGCTATGGCGCCGGCTGGATGGGTGGCGGATACGGCGGGATACTGCTGCCGGTTCTGCTCGTCGTCGTGATTGCCGGCCTCGTTGCCTGGATCGTCGCCCAAAAGAG
>DATKUQ010000517.1:0-2363 GCA_035530495.1 Burkholderiales bacterium | reverse complement strand
CTCGCCCGCATGTTTTTCCACCGGGATCGGCTCGCCCGTCACCATCGCTTCGTCCACCGAACTCGAACCTTCGGTGACGATGCCATCGACCGGGACCTTTTCCCCGGGGCGCACCCGCAGGATGTCGCCGGGCTGCACCTGCGCGAGCGGCGTGTCCTCTTCGCGTCCATCGGCGCGCACGATGCGCGCCGTCTTGGGCGCCAAGCCGAGGAGCAACTTGATCGCCGCGCTCGTGCGGCTGCGCGCGCGCAGTTCCATCACCTGGCCGAGCAGCACCAGCGCCGTGATCACGGCAGCCGCTTCGAAATAGACCGGAACCAGTCCGCCTTCCGTGAGGATATTCGCGGGAAACAATCCCGAAAACAGCAGGCCGACCGTGCTATAGACCCACGCCACGCCGACGCCCAAGGCGATCAGCGAGAACATGTTGAGACTGCGGTTCACCACCGACTGCCAGCCGCGCACGAAAAAGGGCCAGCCGCCCCACAACACCACCGGTGTCGACAGCGCGAATTCCAGCCAGTGCAGCGGCCGCGCAGCGATCAGCCCGTCCACCAGCGCAGGGAAGAACTCGGCGCCCATCGCCAGGATGAACACCGGCAGCGCCAGCGCGGTGCTGATCCAGAAGCGCCGCGTCATGTCGGTCAGTTCGGTGTTCTTCTCCTCCCCGCCGGCTGCGGTGACGGGTTCCAGCGCCATGCCGCACTTGGGGCAGGAACCCGGCGCACTGCGTACGATCTCCGGGTGCATCGGGCAGGTGTATTCCACAGCGGCTGCGGCGAGCGGAACCTCGGGTTCCAGTGCCATGCCGCATTTGGGGCAACTTCCCGGCCCCGGCTGGCGCACTTCCGGATGCATTCGGCAGGTGTAGGTCACGCCAGTAGCCGGCGCTCTCGCCGATACTGCTAGGACAAAGTCGCGCTTCCTCAGGTTCATTTGCAGTCTCTAAAATTGGCGTTCGAGTTGCTCGGCGAAGCACGCTTGCGTGCGCGCTGCATTACGCTGTTCGGCGCAGCGCTGTCAGCCACCGGCGTTCCAGCGCGGCGCGATGCGGTGCAGGCGTTGCCGTTGCGATGCGCTTAGCTGCGCTTCGATTCGGTCATGGGCGTCGATCGAAGCCTCGAACATTTCGCGCCGAAGTTGGTCGATGCGCCGGAACTGCCGGTCGATTTTCGTCCGGTCGCGCTCGGGAGCGTCGTAGAGCCCGCGCAGCTTCTTCTCCTCCGCCGCGAGTCTGCGGCTTAGGTTCGATCGGCGGTCCCTCAACTCGTCATTAATGATGTCGATTGCACCAAGCTGTTGCCTGCTCAGGTTCAGTTGATCAAGCGGACCGAGATCATGGTCCCGGAAGGTTTCTGTCCTGTTTGCTTCCGGCGCGACTGGAGCATCGCGCCGGACGTCATTCGTACCCGGTCCATAGCCATTTCCGTTTCGCGAACCCGCCGCGTATCCGCCCATCGTGCCCGCCCCGTTTCCACCGAGCGCGCCGAATCCGCCCATCATCCCACCGCCGGAGCCGAAACCACCCATCATTCCGCCGCCACCCATCTGGCCAAAAGCGCTGGTGGTCAGGGCCGTTGCGAGCGCAATCGTGCCGCCGATTTGAATGAGCTTCCTGTAATGACCCATTAGCATTGCTCCTTTGTTCGACACGCCGTCGGCATCGCCCTCGTGCCAATCCCGAGAGTCAGTGCGCCAGCCGCCAACGGCTGCCCGGCCCGGGTGCGGCGGTGTCTGCAAGGACGTCGTCGGTCATCTTTTCCACTCCTGGTGTGCAGGAGCCCCAGGCCTGATGCCGGGATTGCGACGGGCCGTCGCGCCAGGCTGCAGCGGCCTGTGCATCTTCCTTGCCCATGCTTATGATGAACCTTACAATCATAGTAAGGTCAAGCTTTTCCCCCGCCCAAGCTTAGTTGCGGGGCCTATCGCAACGACGCACACGCCGCGCTTGACCTTGCCACGGTGGGAAGCCTTAACGTTACAGGCAAGGATAGGGCTTATGCGGGGCGGCACTGACTCGCAGCGATTCTGCAACAGGAGATGCGACATGGATGGCATGCAGATGAACATCGGCGGCGCCGCGCGGCGGTCCGGCGTATCGGCGAAAATGATCCGCCACTATGAGCAGATCGGCCTCATTGCCGCGGCGCGGCGAACCGAGTCCGGCTATCGCACATACACCGGCGACGACGTGCATACGCTCGGTTTCATCCGGCAGGCGAGAAACCTGGGCTTCTCGATCAAGCAAATCGGGAACCTTCTGGGTCTTTGGAGAAACCAGCGCCGGCCGAGCAGCAAGGTGAAGGCGCTTGCGCTGGCCCACATCGCGGAACTCGACGAGCGCATCAGCGAGCTCGAGGCGA
>DATKUQ010000516.1:0-5289 GCA_035530495.1 Burkholderiales bacterium | reverse complement strand
CCGCATTGTCGTAGGAGTGCGTGATGCCCCAGGTGAGGGGCTCGCGCAGAATGAACTTCTTCGCGTTCGGATTCGGCGTGTCTTCGATGTCGGCTATTTTCGGCATATTCGTACCGCTTCAGGCATCGCCGATCGGCGCGTGCATGGGATCGCTTTCGGATTCGGTCGAGGTGTCGGTAACCGAGTGCAGCGCGGCGTGCAGCGTGTGCCAGGGCAGGATCGCGCACTTGACGCGCGTGGGCAGGTCGCGCACGCCCGCGAACACCGTGAGCCGGCCAAGGTGGTGCGCCTGCTTCCCGGTGTCGAGCTGTCCGGTCGCCATGTCGCGAAACTCCTGGACCAGGGTCTCGGCTTCCTGCCTTGTCTTGCCCTTGACGTTCGTGGTCATCATCGACGCCGACGCCTTGCAGATGGCGCAGGACTCCCCCTCAAACGCGATGGCTGCAATGCGCTCTCCGTCCAGATTCAGCGCCAGGCTGAGATGATCGCCGCACAGCGGATTGTGGCCGTTGGCATGGTGGCTCGCCTGCTCCAGCGTGCCGTAGTTGCGCGGCTTGCGGTTGTGGTCGAGTATCACTTCCTGATACAGCGAGTTCGATCCGGTCATCAGCGGAAAACCTTTTGTACGTTGGCGATGCCGGCGGCGAGCGCGTCGACCTCGGCCAGGGTGTTGTAGAAGGCGAACGAAGCACGCGTGGTTGCGGGCACTTTGAAGCGCTGCATCACCGGCTGCGCGCAATGATGGCCCGTGCGCACCGCGATCCCGTCCTGGTTGAGCAGCGTACCGACGTCGTGCGGGTGCACGCCCTCGAGCGCGAACGACAGCACCGCGGCCTTATCGGCTGCGGTGCCGATGAGGCGCACGCCGGGCATGCGCGCGAGCTTCGCGGCGGCGTAGGCTAGCAGCGCGTGCTCGTGCGCAGCGATCGTATCGATGCCGATCGCGGACAGGTAGTCGACCGCCGCGCCCAGGCCGATCGCGGCTGCGATCGGCGGCGTGCCGGCCTCGAACTTCTGCGGGATCACGTTGTAGGTGGTTTTTTCGAAGGTAACCGACAGGATCATGTCGCCGCCGCCCTTGTAGGGCTGCATGCGCTCGAGCAGCGCCGCCTTGCCGTAGAGGACGCCGATACCGGTCGGGCCGCACAGCTTGTGCCCGGAAAACGCATAGAAGTCGCAATCCAGATCCTGCACGTCCACCGGCATGTGCGGCGCCGCCTGCGCGCCGTCCACAAGCACCGGCACGCCGCGCGCATGCGCGAATGCGATCATCCGCTTTACCGGATTGACGCTGCCGAGTGCGTTCGAGACGTGCGTCACGCCGACCAGCCTGGTGCGCTCGCTGAACAGCCCTTCGTATTCGTCTATCAGCAGTTCGCCCGCGTCGTTGACGGGCACCACGCGGATTTTCGCCCCCTTTTCCTCGGCGAGCATTTGCCAGGGCACGATGTTGGAATGGTGCTCCAGCGTGGTCAGGATGATTTCGTCGCCCGCGCCGATGAACTTGCGGCCGAAACCGTGCATCGCGAGGTTGATCGCATCGGTGGTGCCGCTGGTGAAAATCACCTCGCGCTCCTCTCGCGCATTGATGAAGCGCGCGAGCTTGCGCCGCGCCTCTTCGTATTCGGCGGTGGCGATCTCCGACAGGGTGTGAACCGCGCGATGGATGTTCGCATGCTCGCTCGTCTGGTAGCGTACCAGGCGGTCGATCACCTGCTGCGGCATCTGGCTCGATGCCGCGTTGTCGAGATAGACCAGCGGCTTGCCGTTCGGCCTGAGCGCGAGTATCGGAAAATCGGCGCGGATGCTTGCGGGGTCGAACGCCGATTGCGGGTGCGATTTAAGTGCTGTCTGGTTCATGTTCATGTTCATGTTCATGCCGGGCGCGCCGCGCCCGGCGCAGGGGCCTGGGTTTGCGCCATCACCGCCTTCTCGAGCCGGTCGCGCAGCGAGGCGACGGGAATGCGCTCGATGATCTCGGCGCCGAAGGCGTAGGTCAGCAGGTTGCGCGCGGCGGTATCGGACAGGCCGCGGCTCTTGAGATAGAACACCTCGTCCAGGTCGAGCTGGCCCACGGTCGCGCCGTGCGCGCATTTGACGTCGTCGGCGAAGATTTCGAGCTGCGGCTTGGTATCCACGCGCGCCTTGGCGCTCAGGAGCAGGTTGCGGCTCGATTGCGAGGAATCGGTGCGCTGCGCGCCCGCGCGCACCATGATGTTGCCGTTGAATACCGCATGCGCCGTGCCGTCGACGATGCATTTGTGCAGCTGGCGGCTGCTGCATTGCGGCTGGGCGTGGTCGATCAGCGTATGGGTGTCGGCCAGCTGCTTAGCGCCGATCAGCGCGAGGCCGTCGATGCTGCACTCGGCGCCTTCGGCTGCCAGGCGCACGCCCAGGTTGTGGCGTGAAATGCGCGCCCCCAGCGCGACGCTCACCGAGTGGTATCGGCTCGACTGCGCCAGCGACACGGCGCAATTGGCAATATGGAAGGCCTCGGCACCCTCGCGCTGCACTTTGACGTGGTGCAGCTGCGCGTCGCCGGCGAGCACGATTTCGGTCACCGCGTTGGTGAAATAGGCTTCGTCCTGCAGCGCCACGTAGTCCTCGACCAGCGTGAGCGCGCTGCCCGGTTCCGCGACCACCAGGCAACGCGGGTAGTTCGCCGCGTGTTTGCGCGTTGCAATGAACAGCAGATGGACCGGCGCGGCGACGGCGAGCCCGCGCGGCGCCAGGATCAGTGCGCCGTCGTGCAGGAAGGCGGTGTTGAGCGCGGCGAAGGCGTTGCTCTCGAATGCGGCGTTCCGGCCGAGCTGCGCCTGCGCGGCGGCCTTGTGCCGGTCCAGGCCCGCGGCGAAATTCTCCACCGTGATCCCGGCATGGTTGAACGAATGTTGCGGCGCATAAATGCCGTCGACAAAGACGAGGCGCGCGGCGGCTTCGCCTATGATCCATCGCTCGAGCGCGGCGGGGTTGAGCGGCTGCGCGCCCTGCGCCGGCTGGAAGGTCAGCTTGGTAAGCGGCGAGATGTCGGTGAAGCGCCAGTCTTCGTCGCGCGTGCTCGGCACCGTGAGCGCGCCCACCCGCTCCACCGCGTGCGCGCGCAGTTCGTTCAGCCAGTCGAGCGGACTCGCCGCGGGGCGACCCGGCAGCAGGCTGTCGAGATAGCTCTTGGTCGGGGCGGTATTCATGCGCTTAGGCTGGCGTTGGCTTTCGAATCCGCGGCGACCCAGTCGTAGCCGCGGGCTTCGAGTTCGAGCGCGAGTTCCTTGCCGCCGGTCTTGAGAATGCGTCCGGCCTCCATAACGTGCACGTAATCGGGCACGATGTAATTGAGCAGGCGCTGGTAGTGCGTGACGAGCACGATGGCGTTGTCTTTGCCCGAGAGCTGGTTGACGCCGCCGGCGACGATGCGCAAGGCGTCGATGTCCAGCCCGGAATCGGTCTCGTCCAGGATGGCGAGCTTGGGCTCGAGCAGTGCCATCTGCAGGATCTCGTTGCGTTTCTTCTCCCCGCCGGAGAAACCCTCGTTGACGCTGCGGGCGAGGAATTCCGGATTCATCTCGAGCGATTTCATTTTTTCGCGCACCAGATCGTCGAACTCGAGCGGATCGAGCTCGTCCTCGCCGCGCTCGGCCTGTATGGTGTTGTATGCCAGGCGCAGGAACTGGCTGTTGGCCACTCCGGGGATTTCGATGGGATACTGGAAACCGAGGAAAACCCCGGCGCGCGCGCGCGCCTCGGCCGCGAGCCCGAGCAGGTCACTCCCGTCGAACAGGACCTCGCCGCCGCTGACGGCGTAGGAGGGATGTCCGGCGAGCACCTTGGCGAAGGTGCTTTTGCCCGAGCCGTTCGGCCCCATGATCGCGTGCACCTCGCCGCTCCTGACGGTGAGGTTCATGCCTTTGAGAATTTCGATGCCGTTGACGCTCGCGCGCAGATCGCGCACCGCGAGCAGCGTCCTGCTGTCCTGGTAAATCATCCGACACTTCCTTCGAGCTTGAGGCCGAGCAGCTTGGTCGCTTCGACCGCGAACTCCATCGGCAATTGTTGAAAAACGTCCTTGCAGAACCCGTTGATGATCATCGACACGGCTTCCTCTGCGCCGATGCCGCGCTGGGCGAAATAGAACAGCTGGTCTTCGCCGATCTTGGAAGTCGAGGCTTCATGCTCGACTTTGGCGCTGGGATTGCTCACCTGGATATAGGGAAAGGTGTTGGCGCCGCACTGCTCGCCGATCAGCATCGAATCGCACTGCGAGTAATTGCGCGCGCCGGCGGCGGTGGGCGCGATCCTGACCAACCCGCGGTAGCTGTTGTTGGAGCGGCCGGCCGAGATGCCCTTGCTGACGATGGTGCTGCGCGTGTTCTTGCCCAGGTGGACCATCTTGGTGCCGGTGTCGGCCTGCTGGTGATGATTGGTAAGCGCCACCGAATAGAACTCACCGACCGAGTTGTCGCCGCGCAGAACGCAACTTGGATATTTCCAGGTGATCGCCGAGCCGGTCTCGACCTGGGTCCACGAGATGCGCGAATTCACGCCCTTGCACAGCCCGCGTTTGGTCACGAAATTGTAAATGCCGCCGAGACCGTTCTCGTCGCCCGCGTACCAGTTCTGCACCGTCGAATACTTGATGTCGGCGTTGTCCAGCGCCACCAGCTCGACCACCGCGGCGTGCAGCTGGTTGGTGTCGAATTTGGGCGCGGTGCAGCCTTCGAGGTAGGACACCGAGGCGCCTTCTTCGGCCACGATCAGCGTGCGCTCGAACTGGCCCGAGTTTTCCGTGTTGATGCGGAAATAGGTCGACAAGTCCATCGGGCATTTGACGCCCTTGGGGATGAAGCAGAAGGAGCCGTCGGTGAACACTGCCGAATTGAGCGCGGCGTAGTAGTTGTCGCCGACCGGGACCACGCTGCCCAGATACTTGCGCACCAGCTCGGGATGGTCGCGCACCGCCTCGGAAATCGAGCAAAAAATAATGCCGACTTCGGCCAACTTGGCCTTGTAGGTGGTCGCCACCGACACGCTGTCGAAAATCACGTCGACGGCTACGCCGGCGAGCTTTGCGCGTTCGTTCATCGGCACACCGAGCTTCTCGAAAGTGCGCAGCAGTTCCGGGTCGACCTCGTCCATGCTGCCCAGAGTCTTCTTCGGCTTGGGCGCGGAGTAATAGCTGATCGCCTGGAAATCGATCTTGGGATACTTCACGTTCGGCCATTGCGGCTCATCCATCGTGAGCCACTTGCGATAGGCATCGAGCCTGAGTTCGAGCAGCCACCCGGGTTCATTCTT